>NZ_LT906436.1:1800000-2100000 GCF_900187225.1 Listeria monocytogenes | reverse complement strand
CGATTCAAAAAGCCATTTTATACATAGGTTTTTCGTTGTTTATCGGTGTGCTTGTTTTTGGGTTAGGACTTTATCCACGAAAAGAACAGATATCAGAAAAAATTTCTGGACGTTTGAAAAAAGTAACTTGGATAGCGCTCGCCCTTTTAGGTGTGGCTCTCTTAATACAACTTTTCGTACAAACAAGTATCACAACAGGCGTCTCCATCAGTGAAAGTTTTGGACCTAATAAGTTAGCTGCTTTCTTGACTACGAAAACAGGTTATATTTGGATCAGTGAATTTGTCGTATGGCTTCTACTTGCCATTTTTACCGTCATGATGTTCTTTAAAAAGAAACAATGGAGCTGGTTCGCGCTTCTGACCGAGAGTGCATTAATCGGATATTTGATTTTTGCAAAGGCTCAGAATGGACACGCCGCAGCAAGTGCCGATAAAATAGTAAGTATCACCGCTGATATGCTCCATATGATTGCGGCAAGCGTTTGGGTTGGCGGAATTTTAGTACTCTTATTCGTATTACCGCGAACCGGAAAAGCGCGCAAAGTATGGATTCGCTTTGCCATCGTAGCAATCATTGCGGTCGCTTCGATATTAGTCAGCGGCTTATTAATGGCAGTCATGAACATCGGGCAAATGGCCAATTTATTTACAACCAACTACGGCAAAATTCTTCTTTTCAAAATCGGCTTATTTATACTAATGGCACTATTAGGGCTAGGACATTACATTTATATCAAACTTAAAAATCAACAATTGCCATTCAAAACCATTTTAATTGAGCTTATCATTGGAACCATTATCCTTGTCGTTGCAAGTGTTTTAACCAATGTACAAACACCGCCACCGCCTGCTCCGAAAGCATTTGACGAAACAATTGCAGCGGAAGGCGAAAAAGCAAAAATTAATTTGCGAGTGGAACCAGCAACCGTTGGACAAAACCAGTTTATCATCACTTTTACTTCAGCAGATGGTTCTGCTAAAACAGATTTTGAACAAGTGACGATTACAACAAAATCTACTAAAACAGATGAAAAATCAACTTTCCAAGCCAAACTTGCAAATGATACGCAATATTTTGCAGAGGGGCTATATTTTAATCAAACCGGCAAGTGGGAAATCACGGTCCATGGTTTAACAAAAGATTTTACCGATATAAATCAAACATTTACGACCAATATTACACAGTAAAGGAGAAAACAATGAAAAAAATTATGAGCTCCATCGTCGTATTATTAGCTGTCTTTATCATTCCATTTCAAGCGAGCGCGCATGTCTCAGTATTACCAAGCGAATCGACCGTAGACTCCTGGGAAACCTACACGATGAAAGTTCCATCAGAAAAAGATGCAGCATCTAAAAAAATCGTTTTAAAAGTGACAAAGGGTGTATCGTTCGAATCGTATGAACCAGTTCCAGGCTGGACAACGACGATAGATAAGAAGAACGGAACAGTAACATGGCAAACAGAAGGCAGCGGAATTGAAAAAGGTCAATTTCAGCGATTTAGTTTTATCGCTAAAAATCCAAGTGAAGAAGGAGAAGTCCCTTGGAATGCCTATCAATATTATGAAGATGGTTCCATCGTCGAATGGGTTGGGGCAGAAGATTCTGAAACACCACATGCTACAACAAAAATCGTCAAAGAGTCTTCTAAATCAGCAACTGGCTCGCACGGAGAGGTAGTGGCAGGAGCAGAGAACACAGCAGGGGATACAAGCAGCAGTGGTGATAATACGATTTTATTATGGACCGCAGTAGCTATCAGCGTTATTGCACTTATCACGGGCATTCTTGCTATTTTAAGCCGAAAAAAATAACTTCAAAGGAGTAAGCAGATGGAACGGAAAATCATGCATTTAGCAGTTGGCAAGCCGAAAGAACTTAACCTTTCAAATAACAAACTGATGATGACGGGGATCGAAAAAAAGCTTGTACGATCTGCCTATCTAACCACTACCGGTTTTGAAAATGACGCACCGCATAATTTGAAATATCACGGTGGGCCGGATCGTACGGTTTGTATTTATCCATACGAACATTACGCGAAATGGACAGAAATGTTTGGCGAAGAGCTACAAGTAACTGCTTTTGGTGAAAATCTCATCACTACGAATATGTTGGAAAGCTCTGTTCAAATTGGTGATAAATTTCAGATTGGCGAAACCGTTATCCAAATAACGGAAGCTCGAAATCCATGTAGTACAATTGAAAAGTTCAATGGAATCCCCAATCTCTATAAAGCAATCCACAAAACCGGACTTACTGGATATCTGTGCCGAACGATTACTCCTGGCATTATACATGCAACGGATGAAATCAAACAAATTCACCAAGAATCACACGGCGTAACAGTAGCCTTTTGTCATGAAAAAGTATTGCATAAAAAAGGAACAAAAGAAGACTTGGAGCGGATTTTGGCAGTCGAAGCCTTATCCGAACGTTACCGTGACCAAGTCGAAAAACAAATAAAAAAGTGATAGCATCATTCGCTATCACTTTTTGTGTTTTCATCAGCTAATTCTTTTTTCCTTAGTGTCAAAAATTGCTCTACTACAGCAATTTCTTCTTTGGTTAAGTCTGGTGTTTCTGAAATTAATTGGGTAATCTTATTCGCTCTTTGCGTACTAGAATTAGTAGGCTTTTTGGCGCGGAAAAAGTTTGTTATCGTACTAGTAATCATCCCGATAAATGCTATCCCGAACAGCATCATAATCGATGCCAAAATCCGTCCAATTGGCGTGACAGGAACAATATCCCCGTACCCAACTGTTGTCGCAGTCACAATCGCCCACCAAAGCGCATCAGGATAATTGTTTATTTCGGGTTCGATAAATACCATCGGAACAGGAATTATAATCACAAGTAAAACAAAAATCATTAAAAATCGATTTAAACCATTAGAACGGAAAAAGCTATAAATCGGTACAATATAGCGTCTTCCCATCGCGGTAATACTTAAAAGATGAACAAAACTAACAATCCGAGCCGCTCTAAATCCACCATAAAATGGAATAATCGCAATGAGTTGAAACGGATGCGTTTTTACATAATGCCATTTATTATCAGCCCGGTAAAGTCGAACCAGATAATCAAGCGTAAAAATCACCCAAATAATCCAATTTAAAATAAATGTAAAGTTGTTTCTGTACGGTAATAGGGCAAGGGAAAGTAATATGAGAATAAGCATAAAAGTCTCATAAATCATTTTTCTCTTTGTTTTATCCAATTTATCCACCTCGTTTGACTTATACTCTCACTTATTTTAGCACAAAACCGCACAAAAGCTGTAAACAAATAAAAAAGCTGACAACAAAAAGTTGCCAGCCGTGTTCGTTATTTAATTCGTAGTCGATTACTTTTACTTCTCGATGCCAGTAAGCATAAGTAGCAAAGTAGTGCGAACAACATCGTAATGATTAAGCTATGGGCAAGCGCGATATACAAGTTCACTCCTGTATAAACAGAAAGCGCCCCAGTAACGGCTTGAAGAGCAATAAACACAAGTGACAACACCATGCTAAAAGTAAGTACGCGATATCTTCTATAATCTCTGAACACAAGCCAAGTAACATATAATAACCAAACAATTAAAATAAATGCGGCTAACCGGTGGAAGTACTGCACATAATCTTGTACAGAAGTAGGCATTATAAAGTGCCCATTTTCAAAAGGCCAAACCGGAACAGCCATACTTGCTTTTTCATGTCGTACAAGTGCGCCAGTATAAACAGCTAAGTACGTGTAAATCGTGAGCGCATAAATATTAACGCGTAATTTCGTCCCCATCACGAGGTTTCTAGCATCGAATTTTCGGTCTACCTCAAAAATCATCAAGGCAAGCAATACAATCGAAGCATAACAAATGATCGAAATCCCAAAGTGCAGCGCCATGATGTACGGATTTTGTCCCCAAACAACAGCCGCCATTCCCATTAACGCTTGAATAATTAGAAACAGAACAGCAATAATTGCAAGGGGTTTTGTTTCGCGACGGTTTTTCATATAAATCCAAGCACAAATCGCTAAAACAATAACAAAAATCGAACTGATTCCCGTCGTCATTCGGTGCATGAATTCAATTAATTTTTCCGGAGTAACATCTGTTAAACGAACTAGCTGTCCATTACAAAGGGGCCAACTATTACCACAACCATCAGCTGAACCAGTTTTCGTTACGAGCGCTCCGCCAAACACAACGACCGTCATACAAATAATCGTTAGTACAGACCAAACTTTCAAGAATTTTTTCATTATCTACCAATCTCTCCTTTAGATGCGTGTGAGATTTTTACTATAATTTGTTTATATGTATAAGTTCATGAGTACACATCAAACTAATTGTAGCGTGTTTATTTGAAGAAGTAAAGCGTACAAGACTAAAGCCGATTTATTGACAAAAGGTGCGTATTTTTCACATAATAAGGGTATAGGATATCTATCAGTTCGCAATCACTGGTTTATATCAGCAAGTGTTAGGGGGAGAAAAAGTGAATCAGATAGAAAAGACTGGGGAGTTATCAGCGAGTAGATTTACTGTCCGTGATTTTACCGAGCTTGTGAAAATTGGTATCGTGAATTCCAATACGATTACTGCTTTTACAGGAATGTGGTTAGCCTTTCAGTTAAATGGAATTTCTTTTATTCAAAATGTAGACGTGATATTTTTTACTATCGTCGGTTCAGCACTTATTGTCGCTGCTTCGGGCGCTTTTAACAATGTCATCGACCGTGATATTGACGGAATTATGGAAAGAACAAAAAACAGACCAACAATGACCGGGAAAATTTCTGGTAAGCGAGCGCTAATGGTCGCGCTTGTGCTAGGTGTTGTCGGTACAATTATGTTATTTATGACAACTTGGCAAGCAGGAGTTCTTGGCGTTATTGGGGTCTTTTTGTATGTAGTCGTTTATTCGCTTTATGCAAAAAGAAAACTAGTTAGTAACACAGTAATTGGTAGTTTTTCAGGTGCTGTACCGCCATTAATTGGTTGGTTTGCAGTCGAACCAACATTTAGTATTGTGCCAATTATGCTGTTTCTCGTGATGTTTTGTTGGCAACCACCTCATTTTTATGCCATCGCGATTAAACGGAAAGAGGAATACGCCGCTGCTGGAATTCCAATGTTGCCAGTAGTAAAAGGCATTGAACGCACAAAGAAAAGCATGTTTTTCTGGGTGATTTTATTAACTATCCTACCATTCTTTATGTTTGATTTAGGTATTGTATATGTTATTTTAGCAACATTACTTAATATCGGGTGGTTAGCACTTAGTATTTACGGCTTTAAGATGGAAGATAGTATCAAATGGGCTAAATGGATGTTCGTATACTCATTAAACTACATGACAATTTTATTCGTAGCAATGGTAGTTATTTCGATTTTCCTATAAAAAGAAAAAACAATTATGAAGAAGCGTGCAATACGCGTTTCCTTATAATTGTTTTTTTATGATTTTTAAAGCTTTTCAAATGATAATAGTATTGGTAAAATGAATGTTACATCAAGAAAACAAAATAATGCCGAGGAGGGCAAAATGTGAAGTTTATAATGCGAGTAGCTGTGCTATTAATCATTTGCCTGTTCATTGGATACAACACAGATCTTTTTTTTAGTAAATCAGTAGAGAAAAATACAGCCGAAGATACAGCGACAAAATCTAATTTTCCTGATAATAAAAAAACAACGAATGAAAATCCGAAACAAGTGCAAGATAGTTCCAGCTTGGCAAGATTTATTAATAAAAACGTAAGCGAATTAAAGAAAGAGTTTGGTGACCCGGTGCGTGTAGACAAAACAGCGTACGGTTACGATAATTACATTTACAGTCAACCAGGAACAAGCTACATGCAAGTCGGCGTAGCAAAAAATATCGTGCAAACCATTTATGCGCTAGGACAAGACTTAAATGTCATGCCATATACAATTGGGATGTCCACTGAGAAAGTATTTACCGATGCCAACTTACAATCGGAAATATCCTTTAATTACAAAGACAGCTATTATAAATTCGAACTTTCTGAAGAAGACTTAAATGCCCGTCCAATCGTTAATATTGGAAGTGGCGTTTATGCGCAACTAAATTTCGATAAATTTAAATCAAAACTGATTAGTGTTCGTTACCTCAATAAATTATCCTTCGTCAAAATGCGTCCGTATGAATTATCTTACCAAGGTGAAATTTATAAAGAAAAGTTGTCGCCAGCAGATTGGAATGCGATTGATGATGCTTCTAGTAAACAAGTACTAGAAATCACTAATGTTATTCGTGATCGATACGGAATAGAAGAAGTGGCTTGGGATGAATCTGTTGCGCGAGTTGCATATGGACACAGTGTTGATATGAAGAAAAATGATTATTTTGACCACACTTCACCCACGCAAGGAGATCTAAGCAAACGACTTAGTAAAGGGGACGTCAAATATACTAAAGCTGGTGAAAATATCGCCTATAACTATGTCGATAGCGCAGCGGCAGTGGAAGGTTGGCTCAACTCTAAAGGGCATAGAGAAAATCTACTAGATGGTTCATATACGTATATGGGTGCAGGAACATATCGAAAATACTATACGCAAAATTTTATTATTAAATAATAGTTCTATGGTATAATAAAAAAGTAAGTTATATGGAGGTGGCTAGATTGCTCGCTACAATGGAAAATATGGCGCTACTCGATTTATCAGATGAGCTTGCTAGCATGATTCTAAACTCCGAGGAAGCGCAAAATTACAAACTTGCTAAAGAAGCGTTGCTAAATGACGCTACTTCACAAAAAAATATTCGTCAATTCATACGAATAAAAGAACAATACGAGGAAGTACAGCGGTTCGGCCGGTATCATCCTGACTATAAAGAAGTAACCAGAAAGACTCGTGCCTATAAACGCGAAGTTGACATGGACCAAAATGTGGCAGCTTTTCGCCGTGCAGAGATGGATTTACAATCTCTCTTGGATGAAATCAGTCTGCTTCTCGCAAGTGCAGTTTCAGAGAATATCAAAGTACCAACTGGTAATCCGTTTTTTGAAACAAAATCTGCTTGTTCCACAGGTGGATGTGGCAGCGGGGGAGGTTGCGGTTGTTCAGCGTAAAGCTTATCCTAAAAAGAAGGGGCTTAAACAATGGAAAATGATAGACAAGCTATCGTCGTTTGGATGAATCATCTCAAACAAGTTAGATCTTTGAAGCGATTTGGAAACGTGCATTATGTATCGCGTAAGTTAAAATATGCGGTGTTATATTGTGATATGGCCGAAGTAGAAGATATCTCTAACAAAGTTTCTCGTTTTCATTATGTGAAACGCGTGGAAATGTCTTTCCGTCCGTTCTTAAAAACAGAATACGAATCCAAAAAAGAAATGATGTACGAACACAAAAACGAAGATGTGCAAATCAGTATCTAACCAAAACGGCAAGACTATTTCAACTAGTCTTGCTGTTTTTTTGCTTCTATTTGTGATAAAGTAAAAAAGACATTGAAGTAAAGGTTGTGCAAAAACATGAGAGTCATTGCAGGAGAACGAAAAGGACACGCTTTAAAAGCTGTTCCAGGAAACAATACGAGACCAACTACAGATAAAGTAAAAGAATCCTTATTTTCGATTATCGGTCCCTTTTTTGACGGGGATATGGTGCTTGATTTATTTGCTGGCAGTGGTGGGCTTGGAATCGAAGCGTTGAGCAGAGGAGCAGAACGAGCTGTTTTTATTGACCAAGCAGCGCTCGCAATTAAAACAATCCGACAAAACTTAGAAGGATGCCATTTTACAGAGCGCGCGGAAGTATATAGAAATGATGCCGAACGAGCACTCAAATTACTCCATAAAAATGAGTGGAAATTCGACCTTATCTTCTTAGATCCACCATATAAAAAGCAACAATTAGAAAAATTACTAGGAACTTTAGAAAAATTAGAATTAGTTAACGAAAATGGAAGAATTATTTGCGAGCATGACAAAGAAGCAATCATGCCAGATACAATCGGTAAATTCGAGAAAATCAAATCAGTTTCTTATGGAATTACTGTTTTATCTATATTTGAATTTCAGGAGGCGTAGAAATGGGTGACAAAATTGCCGTTATTCCCGGGACATTTGATCCGATTACGAATGGTCACTTAGATATTATTGAACGTGCAGCGAAGATTTTCGATGTGTTATATGTTTCCGTTTTAAACAATTCATCCAAAAAACCACTTTTCACGATAGAGGAGCGAATGGAAATGATTAGACAAGTAACCGCTCATTTGCCAAATGTACAAGTGGAAAGTGCGAGTGGATTGACTGTTGATTATGCTGCTACGCGCGGGGCTACGGCAATTGTCAGGGGACTTCGAGCGGTGAGTGATTTTGAATACGAGATGCAAATTGCTTCGATGAACCGAACGCTAAATGCGGATATCGAAACTTTTTTTATCATGACTAATACGAAATATTCTTTTTTAAGTTCCAGTATGGTAAAAGAAGTGGCGCATTATCAAGGCGATATCAGCGAACTTGTGCCAGAAATCGTGAACAAAGCAGTACAAGCAAAATTCAAGTAAGTAGGAGATGGACAAAAAATGCGTAAAGAGTGGAAAAAAATAACGGCGATAGTGCTGTTAATTATTATTATAGCGGGCTTTTTTATTCCAGTTCCGTATTATATTTCAAAACCTGGTGGGACCGAAGAACTTGCACCACTCGTTACGGTTGATAACCATCCAAATAAAAAAGACGGTTCGCTCAGTCTAGTGACGATTGCAATGGGAAAAGCAAATATTTATACATATATGACCGCTAAATTTTTGCCATACCATGAGCTAGAAAAAGATAGCGAGATCAAATACGAGAATGAAAGCGACGAAGAATACAATGTTCGCCAAATGCAAATGATGAATGAATCCAAAAATAATGCCATTCAAGTGGCTTATAAAGCAGCTGGACAAGAAGTCAAAGTTACTTATGATGGCGTATACGTATTAAGCGTAAAAGACGACGTTCCAGCAGCGGATATCCTTCACGCTGGCGACCTAATCACAGAAATTGATGGGAATGCGTTTAAATCAAGCCAAGAATTTATTAATTATATCCATAGCAAAAAAGTGGGAGATACTGTCAAAATTAACTACAAACACGGAGACAAAAATGAACAAGCCAACATCAAACTAACAGCTATTGATAAAAAAGGTACTCCAGGAATCGGTATCACGCTTGTGGATGATGAAAAAATCACCGCAGATCCAACCGTGAAAATCGACTCTGAAAAAATCGGCGGACCTTCTGCTGGTTTAATGTTTAGTTTAGAAATTTACAGTCGTTTCCAAAAAAATGATCTTACAGATGGCAAAAAAATCGCCGGAACTGGTACGATTGATCCGGATGGAACCGTGGGTAGAATCGGCGGAATTGATCAAAAGGTTGTTGCAGCAGATAAAAGTGGCGCGAAGATTTTCTTTGCTCCAAATGATCCAATCACTGAAGAAATGAAAAAAAGCGATCCAAGTATCGAAAGTAATTACGATACAGCATTCAAAACAGCGAAAGACATTGACACCAACATGAAAATCGTTCCAGTTAAAACTTTCCAAGATGCTGTGGATTATTTAAAAAAACTACAATAAAAAAGCCGTTTTGTCTATAGCAGACAAAACGGCTTTTTTCATTAAAGATATTTGGCAGTTAATGATTGTTTATTTTCAAGTAAATCAAGAGGAGCGCCTTCGAAGATAATTTGTCCACCAGCACTTCCGCCTTCAGGACCAAGGTCAATAATCCAGTCAGCATTTCGAATAATATCGACATTATGTTCTATCACAATAACCGTATTTCCTTTATTTACAAGTGAGTGAATGATCGTCAAAATATGTTCGATGTCTGACATATGAAGACCAGTTGTAGGTTCATCCATGATATAAATCGATCCTTTTTTATGAAGCTCATTGGCGAGTTTTAAACGTTGGCATTCCCCGCCTGATAAGGTGCTAAGTGCTTGGCCAAGCGTGACATAACCAATTCCTACTTCTTCCATTGCCTCAATTTTCTTCAAGATTTTTTTGTCCGTAAAGAAATCGAGTGCTTCTGAGACAGTTAGCTCTAACACATCACTAATGGATTTACCATTCAGTTTATATTGCAAAACAGAATCCTGGAATCGCTTGCCATGGCAGACTTCGCAAGGTGTACGAATCGAATCCATAAAAGCCAAATCCATTGTCGTGAAACCAAGTCCTTTACAGTTTTCGCAAGCGCCTTTGGAATTGTAACTAAAGAGCGATGGACTAACATCATTTTCTTTTCCAAATGCTTTTCGAATTGGGTCCATTATGCCGGTATAGGTGGCGGGATTGGAGCGGATATTGGCATGTGCGGCTGATTGGTCAATCACTATTGCGTCTGGATATTCTTTTAGAAAAACAGAATGAATCAAGGTGCTCTTACCTGAACCAGCCACGCCAGTTATCACGGTAAGGACTTCTTTTGGAATGTTGGCTTGAATGTTTTTTAAATTGAAACGACTACTTTTTTCTGTTGTTAAAAAGCCTTTTGGTTGTCGTGGTTTGCTATTGATCGGTAAATGGCGATTGAGGAACTGACCAGTCAATGTGTCCGATTTCAGCAAATCTGTGTAACTTCCGACGAACTGAATCTCACCGCCATGTTTCCCTGCGTGCGGACCGACATCGACAACATGGTCGGCAATTTTGATCACATCTGGGTCATGTTCCACAACGAGAATCGTATTGCCTTTGTCTCGCAATTTTACAAGTAATTCATTTAGGCGATGAACATCCCGTGGATGAAGACCAATACTCGGTTCATCGAAAATGTAAAGCAGATCAGTCAAGCTACTATTCAAATGACGAATCATCTTGACACGTTGCGATTCACCACCAGAAAGAGAAGCAGTTTGGCGGTCAAGTGTCATATAACCAAGACCAATATCAATCAAATGTTGCAATCGCTCTGTGACACTTTTGACCATTGGAGCAGCGATAGGGTCATCAATACGCGCAATCATATCTTTTAATTCATCTAATTGCATCGCTGTGAAGTCGGCGATATTTGCGCCATTTATTTTACAAGATAATGCTTGTGCGGAAAGTCTCGTGCCTTCACATGTTGTACAAGGCGCAATATGGGTGAATTTATCCACGCGTTTTTTAGTAGAGGCAGACATTTCGCCTTCTTTTTGAATATACAAACGATTGAATTTTGGAATCAACCCTTCATATGTAGCGTTCATGCTTCCCATGGGTGTTTCTAGGAAAACTTTAATATCTTTCCCATGTAACAACATATCGTATTCTTCGTCAGTATAATCTTTTATTTTTTTATTCACATCAAAAAAGCCGGAATAAGCATAGGAATTCCAGTACCATGAATCTACCGAAAACGTCGGAAATAAGATGGCGCCTTCTTTGAGCGATTTATTTGGATCAAGTAATTTGACTAAATCAACCGAAACTTTTTGACCAACACCGTGACAATCAGGACACATACCAGCAGGGTCGTTAAAAGAAAATAAATTTGCTGTCCCGATACTAGGCTTGCCGACACGCGAGAAAAGTAATCGCAAAATCGAATTAATATCCGTAATGGTACCAAGGGTGGAGCGGGAATTACCGCCAAGTCGTTTTTGATCAATAATAACAGAGGTGGAGAGGTTTTCAATTGAATCTGCGTCCGGCTGCGTATACTTCGGAAGGAAATTACGAAGATAGGCGCTGTATGTTTCGTTTAACTGTCTTTGCGATTCCGTGGCAATAGTTTCAAATACAATAGAAGATTTCCCGGAACCAGATACACCAGTAAAAATAGTGATTTTTCGTTTGGGGATATCTAGCGAAATATTTTGGAGATTGTTTTCACGCGCTCCTCTTAATCGAATATATTCTTGTACCATACACATACCTCCTGTTTTTTGAGTCGGACAAACATCTTAGCAAAATAGCTCCATAAAAGTCAACCAAAAACCTTGTAAAGATTACAAGGTTAAAATTGGTGGAATATGAAAGTCGCCAGCTTGATAATTTTCCAGTCCTTTTGCCAGCGTATAAATGTTTGTCGCACGTAATTCCTCCTCTAAAAGCCCAGCTGGTGCTTTGGAAACAGTCGTAACAATAGGAAGAGAAATATTTTTCTTATGAAGCGATAAATATTGTTGCCCCGTTTTATTCATGCCGAGTATTCGGATGTAAGGGGAGCTAGTTTGACTCCTTGCATTTAATAAAATTTGTAAAGCCGTTCGTTGTAATCGTGCATTACTGTATCGCTTTGTTTTGGTTAATTCTATAAAATCAGAGAAGTTTTGCGCTTTAGTCGCTGCTTGCTGCATCCGGTTTTGAATTCCTTCACTAACGCCGCGAATTCCTTCCAGTTCTTCTGAGCCGGCTTGAATTAACCGATATTGCAGGAATGACCAATAATCTTTCCACGATAAAAATGGCCCCTCATAATTGCGTAAAATATCTATAGAAGAAGCAGGGAGATAGTGGCTAGCTTCTTCTAACTCCCCAGCAAGTATTAATTTTCGAATCGCGGTCGCACTTGCGATTTGGTCATGGCTCGCTTCCTCGTCATGGTATTCTGCATGTTCACGAGGAATGGTTTGAAGGGAAATGGACGGGTTTTGTTTCTGGACGGCAAGCGCGTAGTGGAAACCGAGAATGTTATTTGGTTTAGAAACATCTAACAAGTCTGCGCCGAATAACTTTTTAAAAGTTTCCGTATAAGCTCTCGCATAAGAAGTTTTCTTATCAACTAACGCAAGCTGAATTGTCTCATTGAAATGGGCTTCGTTTTCGACTACTTTTTTCGCCGCGAGTGTAAAATCTTCCGCAACTCCATGTTCACTGCCAAAAAACAGCGTATCTATATGAATGGCATCTAAAATACGAACTGCTTCTTCTGCAAAAATCGTCGCATGCTGTGTCGCGAACGAGACAGGGAGTTCAACAACCATGTCAACACCAGCCGAGAGCGCCATCTTCGCACGTTCCCATTTTGGAATAATTGCTGGTTCGCCGCGCTGTACAAACGAGCCACTCATTACCGCAATCACCACATCTGCTTGAGTTAACTCGCGCGCTTTATTTAAATGTAGTTTGTGCCCATTATGAAAAGGGTTATATTCCACCACAATTCCAGTTGCTTTCATTTCGGTTCCCTCCTTTAGATAATCTATTTTAGCATAAAATTCAACCGGTAGTTTTGGTCCCCGAAAAACCATTGACAAAAGCCTTTAAAAAAGCTATAATATTTTGTGTTGCGCTTGGAGTGATGTAGGATGAAATGGTCTATCAGTCAATTGAAAAAATATCGTGACAGCAACTTCACGATTAATGAAAAAGCTGACCTAAAAAAGTTCTTTCAAGAGAACAATATAGACGTTCGTGATGCAAGCCCCGTACAAGTAACTGGGGAACTTATTGTACACCCAGAAGAAGTTACCGCTAACCTGACTATGAGAGGCGAGTGGACACTTCCATGTGCTCGTACGCTTGAGGATGTTATTTATCCTTATGAAGTGCATGCGACGGAAACCTTTGTGAAATCCAAAGAACAAGTTCTAGATGAATCTTGGCATGTGATGGAACAGGATATGGTCGATTTAACCCCTGTAGTAGAAGAACTTTTACTTGTTGAAATTCCGATGCAAGTTTTCAGTGAAGACGCACTCGAAATGAGTAACCTTCCACGAGGCAAAGAATGGGAAATGAAAACAGAAGAAGGCAATCTACTAGAACAAATAGCAAAAGAACCAAAAGTGGATCCTCGTCTTGCGGGATTAGCCAATTTTTTCGATGAGAAAAAAGAAGACTAAACTCCCCGTGAAGCTGGAATATATTAAGGAATTTATTTTTCTTAGATTAACGATACAAGTACTTAGTTATCGTCAAGGAGGTGTAAGGAAATGGCAGTACCTTTTAGAAGAACTTCAAAAGCCAAAAAGCGTAAGCGTCGTACACACGTTAAACTTCAACTTCCGGGCATGAACGAATGCTCGAATTGCGGCGAATACAGACTTTCCCATCACGTATGCCCAGAATGTGGACAATATGATGGCAAAGATGTAGCAAACAGCTAATATTGCTAAAAATAGGTGACGTTTCACCTGTTGAAGACGAACCTCGAAAGACGCCATGGGTCTTTCGAGGTTTTTGTTTGCGTACAGAAGTGCAAAAGAATGCTACTTCTGATAAAATAAAAGCATTAACCAATATGGAGCTGAACTAAATGGCGAACCAACTAAAAGTAGGAATTATTGGAGCAGGAGCGATGGGGCTTTTATACGCAGCAAATTTTGCTGATACATCTGAGCTCACTCTTTTTACGCGGAGAAAAGAACAAAGCGATTTATTAAATCAAAAAGGACTTTCTTTAAAAGATAATTCCGAATTAAAAAATATACATATACAAGCCACAGTAATAACAGATGCTGAAAAGTTATCAGAACAAGAATTATTAATTATCGCAGTTAAACAATACTCACTAAAAACCATTTTGCCACTGTTACGGTCGATACCTGAACAAGTGCCGTTATTATTCATCCAAAACGGAGCGGCGCATTTAGATAGCATGCCGCTACTCGGTAATAAACGAACTATTTTGCTAGGTATTAGCGAACACGGGGCGGGGCGGGAAGATGATACAACAGTCATTTGGCGTGGTCATGGCCGAACAAAGTATAGTATTTACCAAGGCGAGTTAAATGAGGCTGTAATAAAAATATTAGATTCAAATCCAGATTTTCCAGTTGAAAAGCATGCTAGTTACTTAGACATTATAAATGAAAAATTATTTATTAATGCAGTAATTAATCCACTCACAGCTGTTCTTCAAGTCCAAAATGGAAAGCTTCTTGAAAATAAAGAATGGCATGAATTATTAAAGACGATTGTAAAAGAAATACAAACGGTTTTGCCAGTAGAAAATGCTTTAGAAAAAGTGGAAGTAATCTGCCAAGTGACAGCTACTAATTTTTCTTCGATGGCTCTTGACCGAATGAATAATCGAATGACAGAAATTGATGGAATCGTGCTGCCAATTTTAGAAAAAGGGGAGTCACTTCCTACGCTTCATGCGTTATATCATCTAATTAAAGGGTTGGAAGGAGAAAGTGATGTTTGATTGGTTAACTAATTCAACAGCAATAATTATTATTTTACCAGTTGTGGTATTTATTTTGACGATGTTTTTTTCCAGTTTCAAACTGAAGAAAAGCCAGCGGAGAATTATGTTAGCCGCTGACTTATCTACTATTTTCTTGATTATTGCTGTTCATTTTTTCATGATTGTGCTATTTAATCGCTCGTTCTTATTATATATTTTATTATTTTTATTTATTTTAGGTATTGTAATTGTTGTTACGGCTGCAAAGAAAGAAGGCGAGATTCAATTCCGAAAAATCCTTCGTGGATACTGGCGCCTGTGCTTCTTCATTTTTGCTTTATTGTATGTGGCGCTTTACCTCTATGGGATTGTTTATAGTCTGGTTTTAATGTTTTAAGCGGGCTTGTTTCAATCCACACTTTGCTTAAATCAAAATAACCATAAGGATTTTCTGCAATTCCTTTTATCATTGAATGAAGCGATTGGCTTTTTTCCGGATGATGCAAGTAAATTAAATAATGATTTTCTGTTAGCCAGCTATCAATACTCGTTTGTAAGGCGTCTCTTTTGGAGGCGTCTTTCTCTTTTTTAAATGCAACCAGTTTTTCCGTAAGTTCTTTGATAATTACTTGATTGAAAAGTTGTTGCGGCAACAGATAGGGGTTATTTAAAAAATCTAAATAGGCCATTTCGTCATCTGATGCTGGGATTTCTCCCATCATCATGAAGTCGGTTTCTTCTGCTGGAACATTGGAATAGGAAGCTTCCTGATGCGAAATGATTTTTCTTTCTAAGTTAATTCCGAATTTGACAGCTTGCTCTTGGATCCACTTGGACTCTTTTACAGCGGTAGGGTGTTGGGTAGTTCCAAAAACAACTTTTTCACCTTGGTAGTTTGCTGTTTTTAATAAAGTAGTGATTTTCTCAGGATGTTTTTTAGGTGGAAGGGATTTTTCAGGGTAATAGTTAGATGCGACTGTACCATAGTTTTCGAAATGTTGATCACTTGCTTTTTGACAATCGATGAGATGGTAGATTGCCTCTCGAAATGCCGGATGTTGCGGGGTGCCATTTCGGTGCGTATTGAAACAAATAAAATTAACGCCAACACCAGGTTTACGACGTTCCACATAGGCGGGATTTTCCTCGTAATCAACGGAAGTGAACTGCATTGGAATGGTTTTTAAATTGTTTCCAGTTTGGACGGTCCAAAATTCTACTCGATCAAGAATCGGTCTCTCGAGAAAATATCCATCAAAGGCTTCTAAGATCAAGCGCTCGTCATTCCGCTCTGCAACTCGAAAGGGACCAGTAGAAATCCATTTATATTCATCAAAAATAATATCACGCGGTAAAATAGCCATATTCGCTGTGCATAAATAACGAATGAAAAAAGGGTCAGTTTTTTTTAACTGAATGGAGAGCGTGAATTTATTAGGACAGTAGATGGATTGAATATCCTGTAATTGCCAGAAAGAAACCGATTCTGCTTGCATAGAACGCATCAAGGTGTACTTTACATCCTCACTATCAAGCGTGCGTCCATGATGAAATAAAACACTTTTTCGTAAATAAAATGTCCATTCCGTAAAATCATCAGAAACTTTCCAGTGGTGTGCTATATGAGGTATAATTCTCTTTTTCTTTTCATCATATTTGACGAGAGAGTCACTAATTTGGGTGATGAGAAAAGCTTCCATGGATACAGAAGTTTGAAGTGGATCTAAGGTAGTGAGCTTGCGACGAACGATAGAGCGCAGAACTTCTTGTTGATTCTCTGTTACTTGCAAACCGAACATTTGTTGAATTTCGGTAGAAATACTTGTGAACCAGCTTTTAGGGATAGGCAATTGTAGCAAAAATAAAATATTGCTAAATGCATCTTCAGCCAAACTTTGTTCCAAAACGTCAAGAACCTCTAGTTCTAACTGTTTAGGGAAAATAATCCGTGAAACATTTCCACGGCCTAATCCAGGAAGATAAGTAAGCATTTTTTTCGCCTGATATTGTTGCAATTTACGCTTGGCATTTTTAGTCGTACAAAACCAAATATTTGCCACATCATTTAATTTGAAAGGCACTTCTAAATCGGTAGTTATATTGTATAAATGCGCGCGCATAGTGAAATAATCTTTATCCATAGCACAGCTCCGTTCTAAAAGGGGACAATATATGAAAATGAATACCCTTTTTATATTTATGTATCCCTTTTATACTAGCAGAGAAGTCAGAAAAATTGCAAATGGAGGGAATGTCATGTTTAGAGAGTTACACCCGAATATTCGCGCACGGATATTAATTCAGTTTTTGAGTAAAGTAATTGGTTCAATGATTTTTCCTTTTATGGCAATTTATTTTTCAATGGAGATTAATAGTAGTGTCGCTGGCTTTCTCTTGATGATTAATGTATTAGCGCAATTTCTTGCTGGCATGTACGGTGGACATCTAGCGGATATTATTGGACGTAAGAAATTAATGGTCACCGGAGAACTGCTTAAAGTGTTTGCGTTTCTTGGGATGGTGCTATGCAATTCTCCCATGTTTCATTCTCCGTGGATAACTTTTGTAATGTTACTTATTATTGGGGTAGCTCAGGGGTTGATTAATCCAGCTGGAGAAGCGATGTTGATTGATGTAAGTACCCCAGAGAACCGTTCATTTATGTATTCCGTTAGTTATTGGGCGAATAATTTATCGATCATGATTGGAATTATGGTGGGGGGGTGGTTTTTTGTAGATTATCTGTTTCCGCTATTAGTTGTCCTTTTTATCATGTCATTTGTTACGGCGTGGCTTACTATAAGCTTAATTTCCGAGACGTTACAGCAAAAAGCATTGCCTCAAAAAGGGTCATATGGACTAATGGGAATGCTTAAAAATTATGGACAAGTATTACATGATTATCGTTTTCTTCTATATACTATTGGTGGAATTGCTATCATGTCGATTGAGTTTCAACGGAGCAACTACATTTCGGTTCGTTTAGCAGAAGATGTGAAAGTGTTACTTGTGCATTTGGGGCCACTTGGAAATATTTCGCTCAATGGAGTACAAATAGTGAGTGTGTTAACTGCTGTGAATACTTTATTTATTGTACTTTTTACCGTACCAATTGCGAGATTTGTGACTAAAAGGGCGCAGCAACCTATTATGTATGTAGGGTTTACTTTGTTTGCACTTGGGTTTGCAGTTTGCGCCTTCGCAAATAATCTAGCTGTTTTACTTTTGGCAACGATGGTGCTTTCGATTGGTGAATTACTTTATGTACCAACACGCCAAACTATTTTAGCGGCAATTGTTGATGATGACAAGCGTGGGGCCTACATGGCGTTTAATGGTATTATTTTCCAAATTGGTAAAATGATTGGTTCTGTAAGTTTAGTATTTGCACCATTTATTGGCAAATATGGCATGGGAGCTTTCACGATTATTCTTGGTATTTTAAGTATAGTGTTCTCAGCGGTGGCATTAAAATCTGGTTGGGAAAAAGTGTTAGTAAAATGAATTTTGGTTCAAAGTGGGGAATCCCTCCACCAAGCCCCACATTGTTTTTTAAGAATTGAATTAGGATAAAATGGCTTTAAATAAGGGTTTAATCATTCTATGCTTTGGCTGGAATGATTTTTTTTTGCACTTTTTTAGGTTTTCGGTGGTGCGAAGTGGGGAGATGTGGTAAAGTGGTATGTATGAAAGTGGGTGAAGTCTAATGTTCATGGGAGAATATCAACACAACATCGATATAAAGGGCAGATTAATTGTGCCAGCTAAATTCCGTGAGCTTTTGGGGGATAATTTTGTTATAACCCGAGGACTTGATAAGTGTTTATTTGCTTATCCACAAGAGGAATGGAAAAAGCTTGAAGAAAAGCTCCAAACCTTACCACTTACTAAGAAAGATGCTCGTTCCTTTACACGTTTCTTCTTTTCCGGTGCGTCTGAATGTGAACTAGACAAACAAGGTCGGATTAATATTCCATCCAACTTACTACAGTATGCGGATTTGGAAAAAGAAACAGTAATTATTGGAGTTTCAAGTCGTATTGAGATTTGGAGTAAATCAGAGTGGGATGATGTCTTTAATGAGGCAGAAGAATCTTTTGCTGATTTAGCCGAAAATATGATTGGCTTTGATATTTAAGGGGGGAAATGCATGTTTAAGCACGAAACCGTACTACTACATGAAACAGTCGATATGCTTGAAGTAAAACCAGACGGAATCTATGTCGATGCAACACTTGGCGGCGCAGGTCACTCCGAGTATTTACTAAATAAGCTTAATGAAAAAGGGCATTTATTTGCATTTGACCAAGATCAAACAGCGATTGATAATGCAAAAATTAAACTAGCAGATTATAGCGATAAAGTGACTTTTATTAAAGCCAATTTTCGCGATATGAAAGAAGCATTAAATGAGCGTGGTATCGAAGCGGTTGATGGGATTTTGTATGATCTAGGCGTTTCTTCCCCTCAACTAGACGAGAGAGAACGTGGTTTTAGTTATCACCAAGATGCTGCACTGGATATGCGAATGGATCAAGAACAAGAATTGACAGCAAAAACAGTTGTCAATGAATGGTCTTATCAAGATTTAATTCGTATCTTTTTCCAATATGGCGAAGAAAAATTTTCGAAACAAATTGCTCGTGAAATCGAACGTCATCGCGAAGTGAAACCAATTGAAACTACTGGCGAACTAGTAGATATTATTAAAACAGCTATTCCAGCGCCAGCAAGAAGAAAAGGTGGACATCCAGGAAAACGCACTTTTCAAGCCATCCGAATTGCTGTTAATGACGAACTCGGCGCAGTAGAAGATTCGCTTGAAAAAGCCTTAACTTTAATAAAACCAGGCGGCAGAATTAGCGTAATTACGTTTCATTCTTTAGAAGACCGCATAACCAAGCAATTATTCCAAGAAGCGACAAAAGGACCAGATTTACCACCAGGTCTTCCTGTCATTCCAGATGAATATAAACCAGATTTCAAACTTGCGACAAGAAAACCAATCGTACCAAGTGAAGAAGAACTGGAGCAAAACAACAGAGCACGTTCTGCAAAATTACGCGTGATCGAAAAAATTATCAAATAGCAGGAGTTGAAAAAATGTGAGCAATGTCGCCTATAAATCGAATCTCGAGCCAAATAGAGTACATAGAGAAGCGGAACAACCCAAAAAACAAATCCTAAAACGTGGTCAAATGACACTTGGAGAAAAAGTAATCATCACGATTGCGCTTGCGATTGTTTTAGTTGTTGCTTTTCGTATAATTAGCGTACAAGCGCAAATTTACACAGTGAACCAAGAAATTCAAACAAAAGAAACCAAAATTCTCGAACAACAAAAATCAAATGAAGACTTAAAAGTAGAAGTAAAAGATTTAGGGAGATATGAACGTATTTTGAAAATCGCTAAAGAAAAAGGGCTAAAACTTGATGGCGATAATGTGAAAGTGGTAGATGGTCAATGAAACGGCGTATAGGTAACATGAGAAGGGGAGCTCTTGTGCTTTTTATCTTTTTCACAATTCTCTTTCTCTTGGTTTCTGGCCGTTTTCTTTATTTGCAAATTACGGGAGAAGCAAATGGGGTACCTCTTGCAGCAAAAGCATCTAAACAACATTTGAAAAGCAGTGTTCTCGAAGCAAAGCGTGGCTCCATTTTAGATCGTAAAGGAGAAGTGCTAGCGGAGGATACGGCTTCTTACACGGTTGCAGCAGTAGTTAGCGATAAACTTTCCAAAACAACGAAGAATCCAATGCGTGTTGTTGATGAAGAAAAAACAGCTCGAATCCTTGCCAAGTATATTCCTATGGATGAATCTGACATTCTAGATAAGCTCCACGAAAAAGGAAAATACCAAGTCGAATTCGGCGCTGCTGGAAAAAACATTTCTACAGAAACGAAAGCGAAAATTGACAAGGAGAATTTACCAGGTATTGAATTTACTCGTCAATCAGAACGTTTCTATCCTAATGGAACATTTGCAACACAATTAATTGGTTTTGCGCAACAAGAAGAAGAAAAGAATGCTACCGTTCTAGAAGGTAAAATGGGTATTGAATCCCGTTATAATGATATTTTGACAGGCAAAAATGGCAAAATTGATTACAGTACAGACAGAATGGGTTATATTTTGCCTAATTCTAAAAACAAAGTAACGGAAGCAAAAGACGGCAAAGATATTACGCTAACACTAGATAAAAAAATTCAAACCTTTTTAGAAGATACGATGACAACTGTTGATGCAAAGTATAAACCGAAAAACATGATGGCAGTTGTAGCTGATCCGAAAACAGGTGAAATTTTAGCTATTAGTCAACGTCCTTCCTTCAACCCTGCTGATCGATCTACTATTACCGGAAACAGCTCCAGCATTTGGCAAGATTTACCTGTTGAGTATGCTTATGAGCCAGGATCAGTAATGAAAATTATTTCTCTTGCATCTGCAATTGATACGAACGCTTATAATGCCAATGAATATTATCAATCGGGTTCTTATAAAGTAGGAGATATCGCAATCCATGACCATAACAACGGAAACGGTTGGGGCTCTATTACGTATCGTGAAGGAGTAGAACGCTCTAGTAACGTTGCATTTGCCAAACTCTTAAACAAAATGGGAACCGATACTTTTAAAACATATTTAGACAAATTTGGTTTTGGTAAGAAAACAGGTATTGCTTTACCTAATGAAACAAGCGGGAAAATTTTGTATAACTATCCAATTGAGAAAGTAACAACCGTTTTCGGACAAGGGACAACCGTTTCAATGATGCAAATGATTCAAGCTGCTTCGGCTATCGCAAGTGACGGCACGATGAAAGAACCATATGTTGTTTCAAGTGTCAAAGATCCAAACACAGGCGAAGAAACCGACACTAAAACAAAAATTGCTGGAAAACCAATTAGTGCAGAAACAGCGAAGAAGACGCGTGATGAATTAAAAAACGTTATTAGCGGCGAACATGGTACTGGTAAATTATACGCGATTCCTGGATACGATGTAGCTGGTAAAACCGGTACATCACAAATTCCAGATCCCAAAACAGGTAAGTATATGACTGGAGCAGATAATTATATATTCTCTTTCTTAGGAATGGCACCGGCGGATAATCCGGAATTAGTTATCTATGTGACAATGCAACAACCGCAATTGTCCGGCAGTCAGACTGGCGGAGAAGCAGTCTCGGAAGTTTTTAATCCTGTAATGAAAAATAGTCTGCAATATATGAACATCAAACCAGGCGATGCAGAAAAACTAGCTTCTGAAAAAGTACCAGTCCTAGCAGGAAAAAAAGTAGATGAAGCTAAAAAAATAGTGAAGGATAAAGGGTTGGAACCAATTGTAGTTGGTAATGGCAAAAAAATTGTCCAACAACTTCCACAAGCGAACGCCGAAATCATGCAAGGTCAAAAAGTTATTTTAATGACAGATGGTGACATGACTGCCCCTGACATGGTAACTTGGTCGAAAGACGATGCGTTAAAAGTTTCTGAAATAACTGGTATTCCATTTGAGTTTAGTGGAAATGGTTACGTGAAGAGCCAAAGCGTATCTGCGGGTAGCGTTATTAATAGTGAAACGAAAATGAAAATAACCCTCGCACCACCAGAAGAAATAAGTGCATTTAATCAAAATCACGATCAAGATACAGCGGAAAAAAATAAAAAAGCAACTGACATCCAAGAGAATGCCGGTATCGGTGATTTGCTCAATTAATAATAGGAAGATAGAAGTATGTCAGCTTTATAAAGTGGCATACTTCTAAATTTAAATGCAATCTGTGTCTTTTGTCGTGGTAGATATAGTTTGTTGTTTTTGCTAAGATAGAAAAGAATTCTTTTTGGTTTTAGCAAAAATAACAGAAAGAATAAGTTTGAGGAGATGGCAAGAATGAAGTTAAATGAACTAATGCAAGCTATCCCGGTTTTTACTGGCGAGGTAAGTGAAACAATTGAAATTAGCCATATCGCCCAAGATAGTAGAAAAGTAAAACCAGGGACATTGTTTATTTGTATAGACGGAGAAGTAGTGGATGGACACCAGTTTGCGTCTCGTGCAGTAGAACTAGGAGCAGTAGCAATTATTGCAGAAAAACAAGTGGATGTATCAATTCCTGTCATATATGTAAGAGATTCAAAACGTGCCATGGCGATGTTAGCCGATTACTTTTATGGATCTCCAACCCAAGCGTTAAAACTCGTTGGGATTACTGGGACGAATGGTAAGACGACCGTGAGCCACTTAGTGGAACAAATCGTTCGCGAAAATGGTGAGCAAACAGGTTTGATTGGCACGATGTATCGTAAAATTGGCGACCAAATTTTAGAAACAAAAAATACAACGCCAGACAGCCTAACTTTACAAGAAACATTCCGGGACATGTTACTCAGCGGAGTAAGCACAGCTGTGATGGAAGTCTCCTCGCATGCACTCGTTCAAGGTCGCGTATACGGTTCAGACTATGATGTCGCTGTGTTTATGAATTTGTCTCAAGATCATTTGGATTATCACCATACAATGGAAGAATATGCCAATGCAAAAAGCTTATTGTTTGCCCAACTAGGCAACAGCTACCATACAAGTAATCCAAAAATTGCTGTATTAAACGCGGATGACGCGGAAAGTGTGCGTATGCAAAAAGCAACAGCCGCTCACATTATCACTTTTGGGATAAAACAAGAAGCTGACTTCCAAGCAAGTAATATCAAAATTACTAGCCATGGTTCCACATTTGATTTAGGGACACCAGTTGGTAATTTCACATTAAAAATAAAAATGATTGGGAACTTTAGTGTTTATAACGTATTGGCTGCGATTGCAACAAGTTTTGCGCTACATATCCCTATGGAAAAAGCAATTAAAACAGTGGAAAGCATACCGGGTGTCAAAGGACGTTTTGAACTTGTACATGCAGGACAAGAGTTTCCTGTTATAGTTGATTACGCTCATACTCCAGACGGCTTGCTAAATGTATTAGAAACAATTGATGAATTTGCAAAAAAACGCGTTTTTGTCGTTGTTGGTTGTGGCGGGGATCGTGATAAAGGAAAACGTCCACAAATGGCGAAAATCGCTGTAGATTATGCAACAAATCCTATTTTTACATCAGATAATCCGCGTAGTGAAAATCCACGTGCGATTATTGAAGATATGATTCAAGGTGTTCCAGAAAGTGATGCTTACGTTGTTCATGAAAACCGCCGAGATGCGATTCGTTTTGCAGTAAATCAAGCAGAAGCAGGGGATGTTATTCTGATTGCTGGAAAAGGTCATGAAGATTATCAAGTGATTGGTGACGAGGTTATTGATTTCGATGATCGCGTAGAAGCTCGAATAGCTATTGAAAAAAAACTCGGACTCGCATAAAATATGAAGTGAAGTGCTTTGACAAACAGATTGGGGAGAATTTATTGTGTCTTTATACATGTTAGTATCAACATTTGCAGTGGCTTTTATCATTACGGTGATAGGTGTCCCACTATTTATACCATTCTTGGTGAAATTAAAATTCGGCCAAAGTATTAGAGATGAAGGCCCGAAAATGCATGAAAAGAAATCAGGAACACCGACAATGGGTGCTGTTGTTTTCATTACCGCTATGCTTATTAGCTTCTTAGTCTTTTCGTTCATCAGTGGTGAAGTTAGTGCGGCAACGTGGCTACTATTTATCGCGCTGGCATTATTTGGCGCATTAGGTTTCCTAGATGACTATATCAAAGTAGTTCAAAAACGTAATCTAGGCCTTACTTCAAAGCAGAAGTTTTTAGGCCAAGTGGTGATTTCGATTTTATTCTATCTTGTGTATCATTTTAATGATTTTGCCGAGACGCTTAATATTCCATTTACGAATATAGAAGTGGATCTTGGTTGGTTCTTTGTTATCTTTATTTTGTTCTGGTTGGTTGGTTTCTCCAATGCAGTTAATTTAACAGATGGTTTAGACGGTCTTGTCTCTGGCCTTTCTGTCATTGCTTTTTCTGCTTTTGGTGTCATTGCATTTTACCAAGAACAAATGGATGTCGCGATTTTCTGTTTTGCGATTGTGGGCGGAATGCTTGGATTTCTACTATTTAATAAAAATCCAGCGAAAATCTTCATGGGAGATACCGGTTCGCTTGCACTCGGTGGAAGTATCGCAGCAATTTCTATTTTAGTACATCAAGAATGGCTGTTACTTTTAATCGGAATTATTTTCGTTATTGAAACAGCATCTGTTATATTGCAAGTATTTTATTTTAAGGCAACTGGAGGGAAACGAATCTTCCGTATGACACCAATTCATCATCACTTTGAACTTGGTGGTTGGTCCGAATGGCGTGTTGTTTTAACGTTCTGGGGAATCGGATTAGTCGGAGCAATTATCTCTGTCTGTGTAGTCATTTTTTAAATAATGCGCCGTAATCTTTTTACGGCAAAAGCGTCTCTAGTTAGCTGTTTTTTACAGAATCTGGTTGGCGCTTTCCGTCGTTTTTGTGAAAATCATAAATTCGACCGCCAATTTTGAGATAAATGGGGGAACCAAAGGAAATGAAAAAAATTGAAATGTACCATCACAAAAAAGTACTTGTCTTGGGTCTTGCAAGAAGTGGTGTTAGCGCGGCAACAATTATGCATAAACTGGGAGCATTTGTAACTGTTAATGATCAAAAACCTTTTAGCGAGAATCCAGAAGCGCAAGGTTTACTTGAGCAAGGTATTAAAGTTATTTGCGGTTCGCACCCAATTGAACTTTTGGATGAGGGATTTGAGCTTGTTATAAAAAACCCCGGAATTCCGTACAATAACCCAATGATTGAAAAAGCGTTAAAACTTAAAATTCCAGTCATTACGGAAGTGGAATTAGCTTACCAAATTTCTGAGGCACCGATTGTTGGAATCACAGGAACAAATGGTAAAACAACGACAACAACGATTATTCACCATATGTTAAATGCACATAAAGAAAATAGTTCTTTACTAGCAGGGAACATTGGTTTTCCAGCATCCGCTGTTGCTGAAAATGCAACAAGTGATCAATATATTTCGATGGAACTATCTTCGTTCCAATTAATGGGCGTAGAAACGTTTAAACCACATATTTCCGTTATTACGAATATTTATGAGGCACATTTAGACTACCATACAGACCGTAGCGAATACGTCCAAGCAAAATGGCACATCCAAAAAAATCAAACAGCGGATGATTTCTTAGTAATTAACTGGGATCAAGAAGAGCTTAAAAATTTAACAAAACAAACAAAAGCGCAAGTTATTCCTTTTTCAACAACGCAACGTCTTGGTCAAGGAAGCTACGTGCAAAATGGCAATATTATGTTCAACGACGAAGTGATTGGGGAGCGTGACAATATTTTACTTCCTGGAGAACATAACTTAGAAAACGTACTTGCTTCCGTAGCAGTAGCAAAGACATTAGGTGTTACAAACGAAGAAATCATGCACGTATTAGAAACATTTAAAGGTGTAGAGCACCGGACACAATTTGTTGTAGAATGGCAAGGTCGTAAATTCTATAACGATTCAAAAGCAACGAATATCCTTGCAACTCAAAGTGCATTAAAAGGGTTTAAAAATCCAGTTGTGTTACTCGCTGGTGGTTTGGACCGTGGTAATTCATTTGACGAATTACTACCATTTTTCAAAAATGTAAAAACGTTAATCGTCTTTGGCGAAACAGCAGATAAAATTGGTCGTGTCGGGAAAATCGCTGGTATTGAAGTACATTACGTGGATAATGTCGAAGCGGCAGTTCCTGTTGCTTATCGCGAATCAGCGCCAGGAGATATTATCTTACTTTCACCAGCATGTGCGAGTTGGGATCAATACCGGACATTTGAAGTTCGCGGGAATGCCTACATGGATGCAATCGGTGAACTAATAGAAGAGGTGGAAAAATGAAAGTAGCAATAAGTGGTGGTGGTACTGGCGGACATGTTTATCCAGCGCTTGCCCTCATCAGAGAATTAAAAAAAAGTCATCCTGAAGCGGAATTCTTATATATCGGAACAGAAAAAGGCTTAGAAGCGGGTATCGTTAAACGTGAGGGTATTCCTTTTGAAGCTATTGAAATTACAGGTTTTAAACGTTCATTATCTTTAGAAAATATTAAAACAGTGATGCGCTTTCTAAGTGGTGCAAAAAAAAGCAAACAAATTTTGCGCGATTTTAAACCGGATGTCGTTATCGGAACAGGTGGTTATGTTTGTGGTCCAGTCGTTTATGCAGCCGCAAAACTTAAAATTCCTACTTTAATCCACGAACAAAATAGTGTTGCTGGATTAACGAATAAATTTTTAAGTCGCTACACAGATAAAGTAGCTATTTGTTTTGAAGAAGTAAGTGATTCTTTTGCATCTGAAAAAATCGTTTTCACTGGTAATCCACGTGCTTCTGAAGTTGTAGGTGTGGACTCAGAAGGTGCGCTTGAAGCTTACGGGCTTGTTTCAGGGAAGCCAACTGTGCTTGTTTTTGGAGGCAGTAGAGGAGCTCGCGGCGTGAATGAAGCTGTAGAAGCTGTTTTGCCAGAATGGAATAATCGGGATTTTCAGCTACTTTATGTAACAGGCGATGTACACTATGAAAAAATAAAAGATTCTTTAGCTGAGTTGAATTTGGGTAATCATATTAGTGTTCAACCATTTATTTATGATATGCCCAAAATTTTAAACGCTGTGACGTTAGTTGTTTCAAGAGCTGGAGCAACAACACTCGCAGAACTGACAGCGCTTGGAGTTCCGAGTATTCTGATACCTAGTCCATACGTGACAGCGAACCACCAAGAAAACAACGCCCGCGCTTTAGAAAAAAACAATGCTGCAATCGTAATTACAGAAGCAGAATTAAAAAATACCGATTTAATGGCGACAGTTGATTCGATTTTGAATGACGAGGCGAAATTAAATAGTATGAAGCTAAGTGCTAAACAAATGGGGCGCCCAGATGCAGCAGCGAAATTAGTAGAAGCAGTCCTTAGCATTATGAAATAAATCGCAGAAAGGAGCGAATAAAATGGCTGAAAATAAACGAGTAATTTCCATTGAAAATCGCATACCAGAACTCAAAAAATACCGCAAAAAAAAATTAGTAAGACACCTAGCCATTTTAATCGGAATTTTTGTGATTTTGATCGCCATTACGCTTTATTTCCTCTCCCCACTCAGTAAGTTAGATAAAATTGCTGTAAGTGGCAATAAGCAACTTACTGAGAATGAAGTAAGAAAAGAAAGTGGACTTGAAATTGGTGAGTTTGTCATCGGGATAAGTAATGGGAAAACCGAAGATGCCCTCAAAAAAAATACCCTTATTAAAGATGCTACCGTTTCTAAAGAAGGGTTAAATGATGTTCAAATCAATATCACCGAATTTAAAACGATAGGTTATCAACAACAAGATGGTAAATACTATGATGTGTTAGAAAGCGGCATTATGCTAACAGATCAACCAAGACAATTCCCAATTGGAAATGATTTGCTATTTCAAAATTTTAAAAATGGTAAAACGCTTGAGAAAATGGTAGACCAAATTAATAAGTTACCAAAAGATGTTGTTAGTTCTATCTCGGAAGTGATTTATAGTCCAACAAAAAGTGATAAAAACCATATTAAATTATATATGAACGATGGTAACCAGGTTTCCGCAGATATTAGTACCTTTGCTGAGAAAATGCAACATTATCCAGCAATTGTCGCTCAACTGGCGAAAGGACAAAAAGGGGTTATTGATATTGAAGTAGGTTCTTATTTCCAAAGTTATTATCAACAGAATGCGGAGAAAAAAGCAACCGAAGAAGCAGCTAAAGAGAAGAAAGAAACAAATGAATAATACTTTTTTTCTTCTCGCTAATTTTTTGGCGAATTTATAGATAACAGATGTTTCAAAAAGGTAACAAAATGATGACCTTAAGTCAAGGGATACCAACACTTGTTCGCTTTTTGAATAAAATGAAAAAAATATCTTAAGAATTTGCCAAAAAATGTTCTTTGTGCTTTTATTACCTTCTTTCTTAGTGTAGACTGTAAATAAGTGATTTTGTATGTTAGGCAGAATGGGCAATCATTCTACACTGACGCCATAAAAATAAAGAAATTTCATAGCTTTTCAAGAAAGTTAAAAAACCGGCTTTTGCTCGGTATAAAAAAAGAAATAAATACATGTTAAATGACTAGAATAAAAGGAGGTGCCGATAAATGGGTGATAGCGAAATTTATGTAAGTTTAGACATTGGAACAGCTTCTGTGAAAGTAATCATCGCAGAAATGGCTGACGATAGACTCAATATTATCGGTGTTGGGAATGTCGAATCTTCCGGAATTAAAAAAGGAATTATTATCGACATAGACAAGACTGTAGAATCCATTAAAAAGGCAATTGAACAAGCAGAGAGAATGGTTGGCGTTGAAATTTCTCAAGTAATAGTTGGGGTAGTATCGAGTCAAGTGCATTTAGAAGCTTGCCGAGGAATTGTGGCAGTAGGTAGCGAAAACCGTGAAATTACAGATGAAGATGTCTGGAATGTAATGGATGCCGCTCAAGTTGTTCCTCTATCTCCTGAAAGAGAAATTATTAACACTATTCCAGATCAATTTGTTGTAGATGGATTAACTGGAATTACAGATCCACGTGGAATGATTGGTGTTCGTCTAGAAATGGAAGGTACATTAATCACTGGTTCAAAAACAATTTTACATAATACGTTACGTTGTGTGGAACGTGCAGGACTTGAAATTTCTGATATTGCTTTACAACCACTTGCGGAGGCATCTATTTCCTTGTCAGAAGATGATAAAGAATTTGGAACAGCACTCGTGAATGTTGGTGCAGGAACTACAACTGTTAGTGTGTTTGAGCAAGGACGACTAACTTATACTGGTGTCATTCCAGTTGGTGGAGATAATATCACCAAAGACTTATCACTTGGACTAAACACTTCTACTGCAAATGCCGATCGCGTTAAATTGGATCATGGCTATGCATTTTATGATGATGCTTCTCCAGATGAAGTTTTTGCTATTGATGTTATCGGTAGTGACCAAAAACAACATTTTACACAAGTAGAAGTAGCAGATATTATCGAAGCGCGTATGGAAGAAATTTTCCAATTAGTAGTGGAAGAACTTACACGTGTTGGCAAAACGCATCTTCCAGGAGGTTATGTACTAACTGGTGGTTCGATGGCTATTCCAGGGGCAATTGATTTGGCTGGAAAAACCTTAGCAGCGCATGTTAGACTAGCGATTCCTGATTATATTGGTGTTCGGGAACCTTCCTTTACAACCGCAGTAGGCTTAATTAAATATGCTTATCAAATGGCTGAATTAGAAGGACGCGACGTAAGCAGTTCGGCAAACGAACCTCGTTACGACGACGAAGCACCAAAACAAAAACAACCTAAACCAAAACAAAAGAAATCAGATGACGAAAAAGTATCAACGAAAATGAAGAATTTTTTCGGCGCATTTTTTGAATAAAAGTGAATAGCTGATAGGTCAGCAAGAAAATCGTATCGTATAAATCGGCAAATAGGAGGCAATAATATGTTAGAATTTGACACTAGTTCAGAAAGTTTGGCAACAATTAAAGTAATAGGTGTTGGCGGTGGCGGGAACAATGCTGTAAACCGTATGATTGAGCATGGTGTTCAAGGAGTAGAATTTATCTCCGTTAATACAGACGCTCAAGCACTTAATTTAGCAAAAGCAGAAACAAAATTACAAATCGGTACAAAATTAACGCGTGGTTTAGGCGCGGGAGCTGTACCTGAAATTGGTAAAAAGGCTGCAGAAGAAAGCCGCGAACAAATTGAAGAAGCTTTAAAAGGCTCTGATATGGTATTCGTAACTGCTGGAATGGGCGGCGGAACTGGAACTGGGGCTGCACCTGTTATCGCTCAAATCGCAAAAGAAATGGGCGCTTTAACAGTAGGTGTTGTTACTCGACCATTTGGTTTTGAAGGACCAAAACGTACGAAACAAGCCTTAACTGGAACAGAAGCAATGAAAGAAGCGGTGGATACGTTAATAGTTATTCCTAATGACCGTTTACTTCAAATTGTGGATAAAAATACACCGATGCTTGAAGCTTTCCGTGAAGCAGATAATGTTTTACGTCAAGGTGTACAAGGGATTTCTGATTTGATTGCCGTTCCTGGTTTAATTAACTTAGACTTTGCCGATGTGAAAACAATTATGACTAATCGCGGTTCTGCCCTTATGGGAATCGGTATTGCAACTGGTGAAAACCGTGCTGCTGAAGCTGCGAAAAAAGCTATCTCTTCTCCACTTCTTGAAACTTCTGTTGATGGTGCAAAAGGTGTGCTAATGAATATTACAGGCGGATCTAACCTAAGCCTTTATGAAGTACAAGAAGCAGCAGAAATCGTATCAAGCGCATCTGATGAAGATGTAAATATGATTTTCGGTTCTGTTATTAACGACGAATTAAAAGATGAACTGATTGTAACTGTTATTGCAACAGGTTTTGATGAAGCAAAGCAAGCGCAACAACAAGCGCAAGCAAATCGCCGTCCAAATCAATCTATTCAAGTAAATCGTCCTAATTATGCTGTACAGGACGAACAACAAAATGATTATGCGCAAAATGCACCACAACAAGCAAATGCACCAGTTCATGAACAACAAGCTGAACCACAACAAAATAGTTCAGATGTTGATGTACCAGCATTTATCCGTAACCGTAACCGTCGCGGATAATACTTATAACACAATTTCACCCGGCCACTTTTGAAGCATTGCCAAGTGACCGGGTATCTGATTATAACAAGAAGCGTTTTAAATAAAGCACTTCGGGAATTATATAAGGTGATAAAAAATGACAAAACAAGCTAATTTACAAAAAGTAACTGCACAAATCGAGCATGTCTGTGAAGAAAGTAATCGTCAGTCGGAAGATGTAACATTGGTAGCTGTTACGAAAACGATTGATGTAACTGGAATCACGGAGCTTTATGATTTAGGTATTCGCCACTTTGGTGAAAATCGTGCCGATGTTTTCCTAGAAAAAACAGTCGAACTTGCAGATAAAGACGACATTTGTTGGCATTACATTGGCTCTTTGCAAACGCGCAAAGTAAAAGATGTGTTACCACAAATCGATTATTTGCATTCGCTTGATCGATCATCGCTAGCAAAGGAAATCGAAAAGCGTGCTACTAAACCAGTGAAATGTTTCCTTCAAGTAAATATCTCTGGCGAGGAAAGTAAACATGGTTTTTCCAAAGAAGAAGCGCTATCTTTTTTACAAGAAGCGAATTTTACGTTTATTGAGATTGTTGGCTTAATGACAATGGCACCTATTACAAATAGCGACATAGAGCTGCATCACGTATTTCATGAGTTAAAGCAATTGCAGCAAGAAATTCATGCGCTTCAGTTAAAAAATATTCCATGTACAGAGTTATCTATGGGGATGACAAATGACTACGGAATTGCGATTACAGAAGGTGCAACATTTATACGAGTAGGAAGAGCTTTGGTGAATGACGATAATATGGAGGTGTAACAAATGGGACTATCGAATAAATTTAAGTCATTCTTTTTCTTAGATGAAGAAGAGGAATATTATGAAGAGGAAGTAGCGAGGGAACCAGAACCTATGCAAAAGAAAACGAAGAAAGAAAAACCAAATAAAAATCGTTTTTATGCAGTAGAAGAAGATGATGCAAAGGTGGTTAGTATGCAGGGAGCTCAGTTTTCTAGTCGTATGGTACTTGCTGAACCGCGTGTGTATGCTGAAGCACAAGAACTTGCGGATTATTTGAAAGAATATAAATCTGTCGTTGTGAACTTGCAACGTATTAGCCATGATCAAGCGACACGTATTGTCGATTTCTTGAGCGGTACAGTGTATGCATTGGGTGGAGATATTCAACGCGTTGGCAATAATATTTTCTTATGTACTCCAGACAATGTGGAAGTGGATGGCTCTATTTCCGAAATGCTCGATGAACAAAACTTTATGTGATGAAGTAGAGGTGTGAGCTAGATTGCAAAGTATTTTATATCAAGTGGTGGAAATCATTTTGTTTATTATCAGATGGTTGCCAACACTCATGTTTATTTATTTCTTGATGAGCTGGTTTCCCGGTGCAAGAGAATCAAAAATCGGCCAATTTTTAGCACGTATTTTTGAACCTATTTTAGAGCCTTTTAGAAGGATTATTCCGCCGATTGGTATGTTTGATATTTCGTCCCTTGTGGCTTATTTCATTTTCCAATATGCGATGAGAGTTTTGACAGGTTTAATTCAAGTGTACGTCATTCCAATGTTATTTTAAAAAGCGCGCCCGTTTTTAAATGGGTGGCTTTTTTTATTAATAAGCAAGATTAGCCTGGTAGCAGTTGTTTTCATGGTATAATAGGGCTAAAGACTCGGCACGGATTGAAAGGGAGAAATTATGATGGATGGAATTTATCAGCATTTTCGCGCAGAAGAATACGCATTTATTGATAAGATTTTAGGGATTACGATGCAAGTTGAGAATGAATACACGCCACAACTTACGGATTTCTTGGATCCGAGACAGCGTTTTATTACTGAAACTGTTATCGGCGGTTATGATGAGATCAATGTACAGTTTTTTGGTGGAGTGGCGCACGCGGAGCGACGGCGCGCACTGATTTATCCAGATTATTATACGCCAACAGAAGCGGATTTTGAGATTGCTTTATTTCATATACGCTACCCGGTAAAATTCACGACCCTCACACATCAAAAAATCCTTGGAACACTAATGTCGCTTGGAATGAAGCGCGATATTTTTGGAGATATTTTAAATAATGGTACCGAATGGCAGTTATTAGTAGAAAGTACAATGAAGGATTATTTGACATTACAACTTGAAAAAATCGGTAAAGTAAATGTGATGTTAGAGGAAACGGAATTAACTAATGCTGTGTATGCGCCGGTTATTTGGGAAGAGATGGGCTTAACTGTTTCTAGTATGCGACTTGATGTGATTATTAGTAATGCGCATCATATTTCTAGACAGAAGGCGAAACAATTGGTAACTGCGGGACTAGTGAAAGTAAACTGGAAAACAGTGGAAAACCCAGATTTTGAATGTGAGGAAGAAGATGTATTGTCTGCTCGCGGGTATGGTCGAGTAAAAGTACTATCGACTGGCGGCAGAACGAAAAAAGATAAAATTCGGATCGAAATTGGCTATTTAAAATAAAAACGAAAGCAGCTGCTGCTTTCGTTTCAGACTGTAATATCAAATTATAAATAGCGTTTTATTGGAGGCCTTTATAATAATATGAATAATTAGCCATTGCAGAAGAAGATATTTTTTGTTTCAAAATACAAAATTCAAGCACAAAGACCTTCCATCCAATCTAACTCAATAGCATTGAGTTAGATTCGGTGAAAAACCTTTAATGATTTGAAATAAAAAGAAGAGAAGATGATTTTTGTGTCTTCTCTTCTTTTGCGTCTATTTTGTATCTTACTTATCAATATACTAGGATAGGTTATGTAAGATTGAAAAAAGTTAGTTAATGTTCAAATCTGATGTATAAAAAAATACTTGTGGATTTACATGTTATGATTTAATCACTTTAAAAAGAAAGGATTGAATTCATTGAAAAAAATATTAACGGGTTTAAGTACAACATTGTTGTTAACTGTCTTATTATTAACCATAACTGGTGGAGATCTAAAAGCAAAAGCTGCATCCGATTTATATCCACTACCTGCTCCAATTATTGATGTCTTTCCAGATGAAGGATTAGCCAAAGATATGGCTAAAAACTTGAACAAAGACTCTGTGAATGATGTTATTGACCAAGATGATTTGGATGCATTAACTGGCTTAGGATTTGAAACAGAAACAATTACGAATGATTCCATGCAATTACTAGAGCGTGCCATGTTTAACAACGTCAATATTGTTAGCGTTATGGAATTTGGAGAAGATCTAACGGAGTTCCCTGATATTTCTACTATTCCACATCTAAACACATTATTCTTTAATACTCCACCTGAAGGGGTAACTAGAAACTTATCTCTTCCAGACTACCAAAATTATCCTGAAATGGTCACCATTACCATGAGCGGAAGCAACTTAATCGGAGCAATCCCGGATTTCACTGGCATGCCTGACTTAAGCCAGTTATATATGGCCGACATGATGATTACAAGTGATGATGTGCCAGATTTTCATACTATACCCAAGTTATCTACGTTAGATTTAAGTCACAATCAATTAACCAATCTTCCTGATTTTCAAAACTTAACTAACTTAGCTGAATTAAATTTAAGCTTTAACAATTTAACGAATACCATGACCAACTTTACCAATTTATCCAATTTGAATAATTTAAATCTAGATTATAATCACTTAAATGAACTCCCATCCAATGTGTTAAATTCGATTTTTATTGAAAATCAATCTGGGACCGTGCCAGATCAAATAATTAAGCAAGGGGAAACGTGTACAATCCAGCTACCTATTTACTTCCAATTGGCAGAGATTAATATGTTGGTTAATCCTACAGTGCTTGGTAGTTATTCAGCAGATATTCCGGTAGAAGTTGTAACTACTACCAATGCGGATACAGAATCTATTACTCTTGACACATCAGAACTTAGTCCGGGTGTATACAATTTCAACGTTCAATTCAATGATGCATACCCTATTACTCAAGAAGGTTGCGTATATGATTGGGTACTTACGGTTAATTAGAACATAGGAGACCCAGGAAACTGGGGTATGTAGGAAAAGTAAATATAGTAAAAAAACAGCCAGGAATTAATTTTCTGGCTGTTTTTATGATAAAAACTATAGTCATTAGCGAGGTATATTAAGTGTTTTACGATGTGTGAAAAAAGGACATATCTGAAGCTGACAGGCAATATATGACAAGACACAATAACGACGAAGTAGGGTAATTAATAGTCTGTTTTTAGGATTTTATTTTTTAGGCAAAGAGTATAATTAGAAGTATAAAAATAAAACTAAGGACGTGGCACTACAGTGAAAAAGAAATTTGTATATCTTCTGTTGTTGGTATTGTTCATGACAGTACTTCCTTTCCAAATGTTAGAGGCACAGGCAGCCTCCACTTCATGGATTGAACAGGAGCTAGATGGTAACGAGCCTTTTATTGCCGAAACCGAAAAGATTTTATCCAAAAATAGGCAAGACATTACTTTAGCTGATTTGGAAACCATCCAAAAAATACATGTATTTGGTGCAGATTCAATCCCAAATAAAATATCGGATTATAAGAACTTAACTGCTTTAGAAGCTAACTATGGCACTATTACAGAAGTGCCAGAGAGTGTGGGGAGTTTAAAAGAATTAGTCACTTTAAATGTAGATGAGAATAATTTACAGGAGTTTCCTATGGTGGTATTCCAATTACCTAAATTAGAAGTCTTATATATCAGTAGGGGTAATATTACAGAGGTACCCACAGAAATTACTACGCTAGCTTCTCATCTAAAGATTTTGGATGTAAGTAATCAGAAGTTAGTTACTATTCCCGACAGTATTTTTACAACTAACTGGAAAGCAATGCATGATGGGAAATTAAGTATGTCTCTTGCTGGTAATCAAATTGCTTCTGATATTCCGGCTAATTATTTGGACAATTTTAATAGTGGGGGAAACATGTTGGAATTTTATGATAACCCAACAATAGATTATCTCCAAAAACAAGATCAATTGACTTATACAGGAGGAACTATAGAGGTTCCTTTAAATACTGACTTCAAACAATTAACTCCTGATAAAACAAATCTAGGATTGAAATCTAATATACCTCTTTTTAGTCAACATGAATTTATGTATTATGATGATGTGACTTCTGCTAATATACTCACTAACGGTGTAGCGACAGACGTGGGGGATGGTTATATCACGATTAAAAGCACCTTATCGACGAACTCTAATCCTTTTGCAAAAGTGAGAGTTCCAATTAAAGTTACCGCACCACTAAAAGGAGCGGATGTTACCGTGCAATACCTGGATAGTAATGGAGATACGTTAGCCACACCAGATATCCTTTCTGGTAATGAAGGAGATGCTTATGCTTCAACGCCTAAAACGATAGATGGCTATACGTTGACACAAACACCTACGAATGCCCAGGGGACTTTTACAGAGGAGCCTCAAACAGTGATCTATGTATATACAAAAAATAGTGTCGCTGCAGCACCAGTTACCGTGAAATATCTAGATGAAGAGGGAAAAATATTAACAGCTTCCGATAACTTAACTGGTAATGTAGATGATCCATACCAAACGAAAGCGAAAGAATTTGCTGGTTACACATTGGATGAAAGCAAATTGCCGACGAACGCGAGTGGTGTTTTCAAAACCAATGCACAAACAGTAACGTATGTGTACAAAACCATACCAGCTTCGATTAAAGCACATGATTCTACAATGAATGTAGGAGATACATGGAGTGCAAAGGACAATTTTGATAGTGCAGTAGATTCACTCGGTGTCGCGGTTCCCTTCGATGAGGTGAAAGTAGACGGTTCGGTAGACACTACGAAAGCAGGCGTTTATCCGGTAACCTATAGTTTTGCCGGAGATTCTGTTACGATTAAGGTGACTGTAAAAGCAACAGTTGTTCCAGCGCCACCAATAACACCGATTAAACCTGTCGTACCAGCACCAGCTAACCCAAACACACCAAGTACACAGCAAACACCCACGAAACAATCCGGAACTTTAAAAATAAAAGCAACACATCAGGAACAACCGATAGTAGCGGGAAATTTAAAACTACCAACTACTGGGGATAATCTTTGGGATAGTGTGTTGTATAGCATATTTGGTTTCATCACCGTGTGTCTATCTTTTGTTTTATTCTTTCGACTTAAAAAGCAAAAAAATAGCTAAAATATAATAAAACTAGGTTGCCCACTTGAGAAAAAAGATGGGCAACCTAGTTTTTATTTAAGGAGAATTTGTTTATTTAAATCAAGGGCAAGCAAAAATGTAAAAAAAGGGTATACCCAAAATATACCCAAAACCATCATTGTAAATACACTTTTTTCAATGTATAGCTAGGGTGGATATTAATTGGTTGTGAAAAGAGTTGCTTTTTAGTCATGATAGTAGCATATACTCGAGTAAGTTCTACAGATTAAAATTTAGATTGACAAATAGAAGCTTTTATAAATTATGGAGCTGAAACGAAAGCAGTTATTGCTTTCGTTTTTTTGTTAGCTTAATTGAAGCATTCTTTCTAAGGCTTTTAAAGCGAATTTGGTTGTTTGTTCGTCAACTTTGATTTGGTTACGTCGTTCGCCGTTTTGGATAGCTTCTAGTGTCCAAAGTAAATGCGGTAAATCAATTCGATTCATGGTCATACATGGACACATAAATGGGTTCAGTGAAACGATTTTTTTATCCGGATTTTCTTGGATAATGCGACCAACTAAATTAGCTTCGGTTCCAACTGCCCATTCTGTACCTGGCGCTGCATTGTTTATTTCAGTTACAATTTTTTTCGTCGAGCCGGAATCATCTGCTAAAGAAACAACTTCATGCGTGCATTCTGGATGAACAATAATCCGCATATTAGGATGATTTTTACGAATGTTCTCGATATTTTTGACTGTGAAATGTTGGTGAACAGAGCAGTAGCCCTTCCAAAGAATGACTTTACAATCATCCAAATTGCCCTCATATTCCAGTTCATTTTTTATCGGGTTCCAAATTGCCATATGTTCGAGGGGAATGCCTAGTTCGAAGGCAGTGTTCCGACCTAGATGTTGATCCGGAAGAAAGAAAATCCGCTCTTTTTGTTCGAGCGCCCATGAGACAATTTTTGTTGCGTTACTAGATGTCACCGTAGTACCACCATGTTCACCAACGAAGGATTTAATCGCTGCAGTGGAATTAATGTAAGTGACAGGTAAAATCGTATCGCCAAAAAGGGTTTGGAGCTTTGGCCAAGCATTTGTTAGCTGATGAATGTCCGCCATATCTGCCATCGAACAACCAGCGCGCATATCTGGCAAAGTAACAATCTGCTCGCTTGTCGTAAGCATATCCGCTGTTTCTGCCATAAAATGAACACCGCAAAAAACGATATGTTTGGCTTTTTTATTTTGTGCAGCAATTTGCGCTAATTGTAAAGAATCGCCAATCGCATCAGCAAATGGAACGACCTCATCTTTTTGATAATGGTGGCAGGGGATAAAGAGATTCTCGCCAAGCTGATCTTTAATTTCCGTGACACGAGCAATCATTTCGGCCTGCGTCATTTGCTTATAATGAGTTGGCATTGTATCTTGTTCAACCGTTTCTAGTAAATTCATGCCTTTATTCCTCCTTTGCTATTAAAACTGATGTCAAACGCACGAACGGAATGCGTTAAGGATCCTAAAGAAATGTAATTTGCCCCAGAACCCTTATAACGATGAATATTTTCTAAAGTGACATTACCGGAAATTTCTGTAGTAATGTGCGGTGGAACTAGCTTAACGAGTTGCTTGATTTCTTCCGGTGTGCGATTATCAAACATTATGATATCTGCGCCGGCTTGAACTGCTTCTTTTACTTGTTCAGCAGTTTCCGTTTCCACTTCGATTTTTATCATATGGCCAAGTTTTTCCCGTACAGTAGATACAGCACTTGTAATACCTCCAGAGAAGGCGATGTGGTTGTCTTTTAGCATAACGCCATCGTATAGACCGTTGCGATGATTAAAGCCGCCACCAGTCTGTACCGCGTATTTATCGAAGGCACGCAGACCGGGCGCTGTTTTCCGCGTGTCGCAAATTCGAATAGCGGAATCATCCAGTTGTTTGACAGCAAAATTAGTTTGGCTAGCGATACCACTCATCCGTTGCATTAAATTTAAAATGACCCGCTCACCGGAAAGTAACGTGCGAACGGGAGCCTTAACAGCCGCGATAATATCGCCTTTTTGAATCCAGTCACCATCTTTTTTATAAGCTTCAAATTGTATATTTCCACCGAGCAGTTCATAAACTTTCAGCGGGATGGAAATGCCACAAAGAATACCTGTTTCTTTTGCTAGGAAAACACCTTCTCCCATTGTGTCACGGGGAAAAACAGTTTCTGCACTTAAGTCATACTGACCAATATCTTCTAGTAAAAATGCTTGAATTGCTTGATTCATAAGTATGGAATTCATTTTATTACTCCTTTTAAAATTCGATGTGCACCAAGACTTTCTGTTCGTTTGAGCGCACTTTCGGCGATTAGTTTTGCGGTGATAAGCATGTGGCTAATTTCCGCTGTTTTTCGAGTGTGATTTGCGTAATCGAAATCAGTAAGCCAGTGAAGAAATTCGGTGATTTTTTCTGGTTTTCTTGTGATGCCAAGCGTTTCCCAGATTTTCTCTTGAAGTAATTGTTTATCTGGTAAATGGGGCGTTGGGGTTTGGCTAGAAAGAGGAATTTCTGGATAGTTAGTTGGCTTTGTTTTTTGCGTGTAAATGTATTCCGCTACTTTTTCGCCAAAGACGAGTGTTTCAAGAAGGGAATTACTGGCGAGGCGATTGGCTCCGTGCACACCTGCATTTGCGACTTCACCTATGGCGTATAAACCGGGAATGTTTGTTTTTCCATAGAGATCGGTGCGAATACCACCCATTAAAAAATGTGCGCCAGGATGAACCGGAATCCGCTTTGTTTGGCGAAATGGGACGTGATGTGCGTCTAAGTTAGCTGAAATTCCCGGAAAACGTTCTTCAAAATTAGGAATCATAGTGATATCAAGGAAAACATCATTGCCAGCTTGTATTTCTGCAAACAGGGTGGCAGCAACAATATCACGCGGCGCGAGGTCAGCTCTTGGGTGGACATTAGTCATCACTGCTGAACCATCTACGCGAATAAGTTTGGCTCCTTCACCGCGAACAGCTTCTGAAATAAGCCCATGACAACGCCCGTTTAGAAAGAGGAGAGTGGGATGAAATTGGATAAATTCCATGTCGGTTAGTTTCGCACCAGCCTGGTAAGCTAGCGCTAAGCCGTCACCAGAAATCGTCGCCGCATTCGTCGTAACTGGAAAAAGTTGCCCCAGTCCGCCGCTTGCCAAAATAATATGCTCACCGTAATAAGTATGTAGCTGATTTTCTTTATCTAAACAATGGACACCTATGGCCGTATCATTTTGTTTTATAATTTCGATAGCCATTTTTTGCTCTTGCCAGTGAATGTTTGTTAATTTTTCTTGTAAAAAAGTAGTAAGAAATTTGCCGGTTTGATCACCGCCAGTATGTAAAATTCGTGGCAATTGGTGGGCGCCTTCTAAACCAAGCGCAAGTTCACCGTCTTGTTCATCAAAAGCCATCCCTTCTGCGATTAATTTTTGGATAACCATTGGTCCGTGAGTAACGAGTTGATTTACTGCGAGAACTTTATTATGAAAACAACCGGCTTGAAAAGTATCGCTAAAATGTTTTTTCGGGGTATCGTTTTTTGACACTGCCGCTGCCACTCCGCCTTGCGCGAGCATCGAATTACTTTCTTCTTTGTAGCCTTTTGTGATTATTGTCACATCATAGTCCTGCATTAATCTGAGAGCAGCAGTGCAACCTGAAATGCCGCTCCCAACTATAATCACTCGTTCTTTTATCATTATTTCCACCTCTTGCATAGTAGGTTAGATTAATTGTATACTTTTTAGTGAATATACAGTTGTCTTGTCATCTATAATCACACAAAATAAAACGAAATTCAAGTATAAAATTTTAGGGGAGAGATAAAGAGATGATTTACTTTGATCATGCGGCTACTACGAGAATGAGTGAGGCAGCGATAGAAGTTTTTACAAGCGCCTCCAGAGAGTTCTTCGCTAATTCGGAAAGTTTACACGACGCCGGGACGAAATCAGCAGCGCTTTTGGAAAAATGTCGGGAAAGTTTTGCGGAAATTTTACATGTGCCAAGGCGAGGGATTATGTTTACGAGTGGTGGCACAGAAAGTAATCAAATCGCGATTCAAACGCTACTACATTCAACGGAAAAGAAAGAAGTACTTGTAAGCCCAATGGAGCATGCCTCTGTTTGGCAGCAACTAGAGGCGCTTGAAGAAGCCGGGGCATGCCGAATGACAATATTACCAGTCGATTCTGTTGGTAAAGTAGATCCTGCGGTGTTACGTGAGATGATTTCTCCGGATACAGGGCTAATCATTATTCAACACGTGAATTCTGAAATTGGGACAATTCAGCCAATCAGAGAATTAGCGAATATTGCTAAACAAGCGGGCATTTTTTTTCATACAGACATCGTTCAATCCTTTGGTAAACTAGATTTAGCATTATGTGACGTGACTAGCTTTAGTATTTCCTCGCATAAAATTTATGGTCCAAAAGGAGCGGGACTACTTTTTATAAAGCCAGATGTTCCTATGCAGGTTCCTTTGCCGAATGTGCATCATGAATTCGGCTATAGACCGGGGACTGTAAATGTTCCAGCAATTGCTGCCTTTACAACAGCTGCCTATGATATAATGGAAAATAGAGAAAAAGAAGCGCGGCGGATTGCAGAATTGAAAAAGGCGATTTGCGAAATGTTAACAGCGAAAGTCAAGGTGGAAGGCGGATTAAATACATCTCCGTTTATTTTAGGGATCACTTTGCCGAACATGCAAGGGCAGGAAGCATTACTCGCACTTAACGAAGCGGACATTCAAATTTCGACAACGAGCGCATGTAGTTTACGTGACCCAGCGCCGTCCAGAACATTACTCGCTACTGGGAAAACGATAGAAGAAGCAAGTCGCTTTATTCGATTGTCATTTGGGAGAGAAAATGAATTAAGCGATAGTCTGATTTTTAAAAAGGAACTAGATAAATTACTACGAAAAAGGTGAGAAGATGAAAAAAATATTAGGAAATACACGCAGGCAACTTATTTTAAAATGGTTAAAAGAAGCGGAAACGCCTATTTCTGGAAACCAACTTGCGAGCAAGACAAATGTTAGTCGCCAAGTCATTGTTCAAGATATTTCTTTACTAAAAGCCGGAAATGAGCCAATTATGGCTACACCGCAAGGCTATATTTATGCGAAAGAAACAAGTTTTGCAGGGGAACGACGGGTGATTGCCGTGAAGCACACGAAAGAACAAGCGGCGGAAGAATTAAATATTTTAGTCGATCACGGAGTTTCTGTTGTGGATGTGATAGTTGACCATCCGATTTACGGAGAAATTACTGCATCTTTGCATTTGAAGAGCCGGTTTGATGTCGAAAAATTCATTAAAAAAGTACAGACGACTGGTGCCACTATGCTGTCGGGCCTAACAGACGGCACGCATTTGCATACGATTGAAGCAGATACAAAAGAGCAATTAGAACAAGCAATTGAGGCCTTAGAAAAAGCAGGATTTTTAATCTAACCATTTTTAATATAAATTCTAGGAAAAAGCTAGTAACTATGGTAGAATGTATGTTAGGTATTTATAAACAATAGTCGTATGGAGGTGCTAGATATGCCATTATCGCCGCTGGATATACATAACAAAGAGTTTACCCGTGGTTTTAGAGGTTATGACGAAGACGAAGTAAATGACTTCCTCGATCAAATCATTAAAGATTATGAACAAGTTATCAAAGAGAAAAAGCGTATTGAGGACACTTTAAATAATAGTGAAGAACGTTTAGGTCATTTTACCAACATTGAAGAAACATTAAACAAATCATTAATCGTGGCACAAACAGCTGCCGAAGAAGTGAAAGCTTCCGCTGAAAAAGAAGCCAAACTTATTATCCGTGAAGCAGAAAAAAATGCTGACCGAATTCTAAGCGACTCACTTTCTAAAGCGCGCAAAATCGCAATTGAAATTGAAGACCTAAAACGTCAATCCAAAGTATTCCGTGAGCGTCTGCGTATGCTAGTGGAAGCACAAATGGATTTAATTAAAAGTGAAGATTGGCAGCAAATGATGGCTTACGATGTAGATGCGACAGAACTTGCGTCTATTAAAGAAGTAGAATCAGCTGAATCTGAAGAACGTTAAAAACGATTATTAGAGACAAGTAAGTTTTTTAGATAAAGGATACAAAGCGAGTTGGTGCATGGTGCGAGACCAGCTATCCTCTAAAAAATCGAAATCACTCTTTAGTTCTAACCCGAAAAAGCAATCGCTTGAGTAAGTGTTAGCGCGAGCCAGCGTTATGGCATTAATGAAGTGGGCAAGCAATTAACATGCATGTCAACAAGGGTGGTACCGCGAATCTCGTCCCTTTTTTGGGAGAGATTTTTTTGTGTTTAAAAATAAAGTTTTAAAGGAGAAGAGAGTATGGAATATAAAGATACGTTATTAATGCCAAAAACAGATTTTCCGATGCGTGGAAATTTGCCAAACAAAGAACCTGAATGGCAAGCAAAATGGGAAGAAGAAAAGCTATATGAGAAAATTCAAGAAAAAAATGCTGAGCGTCCGACTTATATCTTACATGATGGACCTCCATATGCAAACGGTGAAGTTCATATGGGTCACGCTCTAAACAAAACAATCAAAGATATTATCGTTCGTTATAAATCAATGGCTGGTTTCAGATCCCCATATGTTCCTGGTTGGGATACACACGGACTACCAATCGAGACAGCTATCGCCAAAAAAGGCGTTAAACGGAAAGAGATGTCTATCGCTGAATTCCGCAAACTTTGTGCCGAATATGCGATGAAACAAGTAGACGGTCAACGTACAGGATTCAAACGTCTTGGAATTAATGGTGACTGGGAAAATCCTTATATCACTCTTTTACCAGAATATGAAGCAGAGCAAATCAAAGTCTTCGGTGAAATGGCGAAAAAAGGTTACATCTACAAAGGGAAAAAACCAGTGTATTGGTCTCCTTCAAGTGAATCTGCACTTGCAGAAGCAGAAATCGAATATCAAGATAAAACATCTGCGTCGATTTTCGTGGCTTTCAAAGTAACGGACGGAAAAGGTGTACTAGACGAAGGAACGAATATCGTCATCTGGACAACGACTCCTTGGACAATCCCAGCAAACATGGGTATCACAGTGAACCCTGATTTGGACTATGTTGTGATTGAATCCGCTGGAGAAAAATATGTTGTAGCAGAAGCACTTTTACCAAGCTTACGTGAAAAACTAGGTTTTGAAGATGCGACAGTTGTGAAAACGGTTCGTGGTTCTGAACTTGACCGCGTTGTAACAAAACACCCATTCTATGACCGTGATTCCTTAGTAATGAACGGGGAGCATGCCACTGCTGAAGCTGGTACTGGTGCGGTTCATACGGCTCCTGGACACGGGGAAGATGACTTTTTAATCGGGAAAAAATATGATTTAGAAATACTTGCTCCTTTAGATGATCGCGGTGTATTTACAGAGGAAGCACCAGGGTTTGAAGGCGTATTTTATGATACAGCGAATAAAATGGTGACAGAAAAACTAGAAGAAGTGGGCGCATTACTAAAAATGGAATTCATCACTCACTCTTATCCACATGATTGGCGTACGAAAAAACCAGTTATTTTCCGTGCAACAGCACAGTGGTTTGCTTCGATTGACGCATTCCGAGATGATTTACTAGCTGCTGTTAAAGGTGTTAACTGGACTCCAGCATGGGGTGAAACACGTCTATTTAATATGGTTCGCGACCGCGGCGATTGGGTTATTTCTCGTCAACGTGCGTGGGGCGTTCCACTACCAATTTTCTATGCAGAAAATGGAGAAGCGATTATCACAGACGAAACAATCAACCACATTTCGGAACTTTTCCGTGAGCATGGTTCGAATGTTTGGTTTGAGCGAGATGTTAAAGACTTGCTACCTGCTGGGTTTACGCATCCAGGTAGTCCAAATGGCGAATTTACAAAAGAAACGGATATTATGGACGTTTGGTTTGACTCTGGTTCAAGTCATCAAGCCGTGCTGAATGCTCGACCTGAATTAAGTCGTCCAGCTGATTTGTACATGGAAGGCTCTGACCAATATCGTGGTTGGTTTAACTCCTCTTTAACAACAGCTGTAGCAATCACTGGCGAAGCGCCTTACCGTAATGTGCTAAGTCATGGTTTTGCACTTGATGGTGAAGGTCGTAAAATGAGTAAATCTCTTGGAAATACCCTTCTTCCGGGCAAAGTAATTAAACAACTTGGTGCGGATATTGTTCGTCTTTGGGTTGCTTCAGTAGATTATCAAGCCGACGTTCGCGTTAGTGATGAAATCTTAAAACAAGTATCCGAAGTATACCGTAAAATCCGCAACACAATGCGTTTCTTACTAGGAAATATCAATGACTTTAATCCAACTACTAATACGGTTTCTTATGAAAACCTACGTGAAGTAGACAAATATATGCTAATTAAATTAAATGATTTAGTGAAAAATGTGAAGGATAGCTATGAAGCGTTTGAATTCTCTACTATTTACCACCAAATCAATAATTTCTGTACAGTAGAATTAAGTCAATTTTATATGGACTTTGCCAAAGATGTTGTTTACATCGAAGCGGCTGATAGTCATGATCGTCGTGCTATGCAAACAGTCTTTTATGAAGCGGTTGTTACGTTAACCAAATTACTTGCTCCAATTTTACCGCATACAACAGAAGAAGTTTGGAATAGCTTGATCGGTGAAGGCGCGGAAAGTATTCATTTGCAAGACTTACCAGATGTAAAAGTATTAGCTGATAGCGAAGAAATTACAGCGAAATGGGACACGTTCATGCAAATCCGTGATAACGTTCAAAAAGCTTTAGAATTCGCTCGTAACGAAAAATTAATTGGTAAATCAATGCTTGCTAAAGTAACTTTATATGTAGACGGCGAAGCGAAAACACTATTTGATTCTTTAGAAGGCGATTTTGCACAACTGTTTATCGTTTCTGACTTTGAACTAGTTGAAGGTTTAGAAAATGCACCAGAATCTGCATTCAAATCAAATCAAGTAGCTGTTCAAATTACCGTAGCAGAAGGCGAAACTTGTGAACGTTGCCGTGTAGTGAAAAAAGATGTAGGCGTAAATCCAAAACATCCAACACTTTGTGGCCGCTGTGCGGATATTGTTGTAAAACACTACGAAGCTTAATGCCCGCTTGGGGAAAATCCTACTCATTTCAAAAGGAGGTTCCCCAAGCTTTTTTAATTTAAGATGTGGTATTATAGACGTAATTCCAAATAAAGGAGGTTGCTTGACGTAATGGCAACAATTCACTTTACGAAAGTACATGGTTCGCAAAATGATTTTTTCTTAGTTGATGAAGAGGAAAATCAAATAATGGATTGGTCGGATGCGAAACGTGCTGATTTTGCGATAAAACTTTGCGATAGAAAACATTCGCTTGGCGGGGCAGACGGAATTTTATATGTCACAAAAAGCAGTGAAGCAGGACCAATTGGCCAAATGCGTGTCGTTAACTCGGATGGATCGATTGCGTCGATGTGCGGGAATGGCCTAAGAACGGTAGCTCGTTATTTACTTGAAAAGCACGCATTAACAGAAGCAAAAGTCGAAACAATGAAAGCGATACTAGATGTCAAAAAAGCAACTTCGCTTGGTTTTGATATTCCAACGTACCAAGTCGAAATTTCTCCAGTTAAATTTAACGCAGAAAGTTTACCAATGAATGTCGGTGTGGAAAAATTATTTAATCAAGTTGTTCCAGAACTTGATGCAGAACTCGCTTTTTCTGCTGTTTCTGTTCCTAATCCGCATTTGATTACATTTGTGGACCAAACCGTGTTAGACTCGGATAGACAAGAAACTTTAGCGAGTTATTTAAACAGCGAAAATCCTTATTTTCCAGATGGTGTCAATGTTAGTTTTGTGAAACGATTAAGCGATGATGCGATTTATGTGCGGACATTTGAACGCGGTGTAGGTTTTACGAATGCATGCGGGACGGCGATGTCAGCTTGTAGTTTAATTAAAAAAATGTTAGATAAGGATACTTTTGAAACACCACTTAATGTTTATAATGATGGTGGGCGAGTACAAGTGACTGCCAAAAAAGACGAAGCTGGTGATATTTCGCTACAATTAATTGGTAATGCAACGTTTGTTAGCACGGGGTCAGTTAGCTACGAAAGCGACACAGTTACTGAGCTTACAAATGAAGCGACACCAGAACAAGCACAGTATCAAGAGCTTGTAAAAGAAGTAAAAGAATTTCTAAAAACAACCGAATGAAAAGGAGTTAACCATGAATACAAATCGTAAAAAAGCAACACCGCTATTCGTTATCGGCGGATTTTGCCTTATTTTATTTATTACCATCGCTTCCGCTATTGCGACAGAAAGTAACTGGGTAGCACGTTTTGACCTAAGTTGGATTGAAAAAATCCGTAGTGGCATCCAACCGGATAAAACAGCCATCGTTAAATTTCTAACTACCCTAGGAAGCGCAGAAACAACAATCATTTTGACCATTGTAGTCGTTCTTATTTTATTCTTTTTACGAAAATTTGTTGTCGGACTTTGGTTTGGTGGAACGATGCTCGTTTGTGGCGTAGTACTAAATCTTGTTTTGAAAAGTTTGGTTGGTCGGACGCGTCCGGCAAGTGTGAATTGGTTAGTGAGCGAGTCAGGCTTTAGTTTCCCAAGTGGACATGCAACGGCAACGGCGGTTTTTTATGGCCTTGCAGCGATGTTCTTGATTTTCACTGTACCAAAAATGTGGCAAAAAATCGTTATCGGCATTATCGGTTATGGTTTCATCCTGTTTGTCATGTATACACGCGTTTATCTTGGTGTGCATTTCCCGACGGATGTACTTGGCGGATTTTTCCTGGGTACAGCATCGGTGTTTATCTCGCTAGGTGTTTATTTCTTAGTACGAAAACCATTACATGATTTACTTGTGAAATGGCGGATTAAAGATAAAAGTATTACAGAATAATATAAAAACCCTGTTATAAGAATTAACTTATAGCAGGGTTTTTCAGATAGTAAACTGAATAATCTATTTTGTAACCGTACAGCTTTTTCACTTGATTTATTTGCTCGTTGGCGTTAATATATAAGTGTTGATAGTAGCTAATTTACTTATTATCAAGGATATTGATGTGAAGTGAGTATCTTTGCTAATATGTGAATTTTGTAATTGAAAAAATGATTAGCTTGTTGTTAACATCTTTTTCGTTAGTAAAAGAAACATATTAAGAAAATTTTTGGAGGTTTGTGAAATATGCAAACAGGTACAGTTAAATGGTTTAACAGTGAAAAAGGCTTCGGTTTCATCGAAGTAGAAGGCGGAGACGATGTATTCGTACACTTCAGCGCTATCGAAGGTGAAGGATTCAAAACTTTAGACGAAGGTCAAAGCGTTGAATTTGAAATCGTTGAAGGCCAACGTGGCCCACAAGCAGAAAAAGTTACTAAACTTTAATCTGTTCACGTTAAACTAATAAAAACACGCAGCGGACTTCTTAGGGAGAAGCCTTGCTGCGTGTTTTTTTATGCTAAATGAATTCGGTATGTTTTAATTTCAAATGGAGCTATTGTAAATGTTGGTGTAGGAAGTGATGTTTCGTTTTCCTCGAGTAGATTGCATTCTGTGATGGAAGTAATGGTGTAATCACTATTGAATGTCACTTCACCGTGCGTTCCCGCAAATTCATGCAAGCGCAGAATGAAGCCATTCCCGTCCTCGGCTTGTTTAACGCTATCAATCATCACGTAAGGATTTGTCACTTGGAAAAGAGAAAAAGTTTCAATTTCGCCGTTGGAAGTGAAAATTGGATTATTCAATTCCCAGGCTGCTTGGACTGTTTCCCCGTCTAAGAAATCGCCTTGATGTGGATAGAGCGAATAAGTGAATTGATGGATTCCTAAATCAGCATCTGGATCAGGATAGCCCGCTGCCTTAAGCAAGGTTAGACGGATTGTAGAATCTTTAATATCATAGCCGTATTTGGAATCATTTAACAAACTGACACCGTAATTCTTTTCTGAAAGGTCAGCCCATTGATGGCCAACAGTTTCAAAGCGGGCATAGTCCCAGCTTGTATTCCAGTGCGTTGGCCGTTTGACGTTTCCAAATTGGATATCATAGCTAGCTTCACTTGCATGCACGTCGACAGGAAAGGCGACTTTGAGCAACTGGTTGCGATCTCGCCAGTCCACCTCAGTTTCAAATCGGATTTCAGGACTTTCGTGATAAAAATGAATCCACTGGGTAATTTGTGATTTTTCGGAATGTAGCACTTGTTTCATGGTGAATTGGAGCGGGCCTTTTTCCGTTATTTCAACTGAATCTAGCGCGGTGATTTCATTTTGTTTTTCTTGATAAAATAGGTCGATATCCCAGGCGTCATGCCACATCGGCTTATCTTCAAATAATTGAAATACATTACCTCGCGTATTTTCCGCTAGTACTTGGCGGTTATTTTTTTTGTCAAAAATGGACGTGAATTGTCCGACTTCATTCCATTTTATTTGATAGAATGGTGTTTCTAGTTGTTTATTGTTGTAGTTAAAGGATGACTGTCCTAAAATGTTCGGTGTTTCTTTAACAGAAATAGTTGCGGCACCAAGCACAGGTAAGTTTGGATGCTGGATAAGCCAAGTATTATTTACTAATTTTTGCGCAGGCAGCAGTATATTATTTTCATCATAAAAGGCTAAATGGTCCGCTGGGTTTTCAGGTGAAATTTCGATGTATCGTGGTCTGGTCCATGTGGAACTATTCCAAAGCGTTATTTTTTCTTCAGCTGCTCTTGTTAAACTGGCCAATTGCTTAGAAATTAACACGTTATTTTCCGTCATAGCTTCCGTGTATTCAATTAGAGCATCGTCATAGACTTCTTTTATAGAAGAGCCAGGAATAATGTCATGAAACTGATTTCGAAGTAAAATTTGCCAAATGCCTGCTAATTTTTCAGTTGGGTAAGTTATGCCTTGTTTTAGATTTGCTAAAACGGAAAGCCATTCGCTATTTCGTAAGCCGAGTTCGATTTTTCGATTCATTTTTTTCGTAAAGGCTTGACTTGTATAAGTTCCGCGATGATATTCGAAGTAAAGCTCACCGTTCCAAGTATGAACATATTGGTCTGTCGTATTTATCGTTTCGTGTAAATCGTTGAAATAAGCAGTAGCACTTTTTGGTTTTACTTCGGGAATTCCTGGCATCGCATCATAACGACGGCGCATCTCTAGCATTTCTCGGTTCACACCGCCACCGCCATCGCCGTAGCCGTAAGCAAGTAGTAATTCTTGGTTCACTTCTTTATCTTGATATTTGTCCCAAAGACCAACAAGTTCGCGCGCCGTCATTTTGCCATTATAAGTTGAAATGCGGCTATTTTTTTCTGGAGCAGTAATGAAATGGGTTAGAATTTCTGTTCCGTCTATCCCGCGCCACTGGAACGTATCATGTGGCATACGATTATATTGATTCCAGCTAATTTTGGTTGTCATAAAAGTCTTAATACCTGATTTGCGAAGGATTTGCGGTAAAGCCCAGCTATAGCCAAATACATCTGGCAACCATAGAAAACTAGAAGGTTTACCAAACTCTTCGCGTAAAAATTTCTGACCGTAGAGCATTTGCCGAACGAGCGATTCGCCACTAGGAATATTGCAATCAGCTTCAAGCCACATTCCGCCGTCAGCTTCCCAGTTTCCTTCACTGATCTTCGCTTTGATTTTAGCATATATTTCTGGGTAATCTTCTTTGATGTAGGCGTAAAGTTGTGGTTGCGATTGGAGAAATAAGTATTCAGGGTAATCTTCCATTAAATGAAGCACGGTCGAGAATGATCGCGCGGCTTTTTCGCGAGTATGCTTTAAGCGCCATAGCCATGCTACATCTATATGCGTATGTCCAACAGCCGCCACTTTGATAGGAAAGTTTTTCGGCATTTTTTCCAGTGCGGCTTGTAAGATTTGGTTGGCTGTTGCCATTGAGGCAAGGTTTTGTTCAGATCCAGGTGTACTCCAATCAATCGCAAGGTAAGCGCGATTAATCGCTTGGAGGAGCGGTGCATAGGTTGGATTTTTTTCTTCGAGTTGGTCAAGTGTTTTTAAAGTTGCTTTACTCGTGAAATACAAATCATCAATGACGAGATTTAAATATCCAATAAAGGCTTCTTTTAACTGGTGTGTCTGGATGGTTGGGGTTCCGCCACCTTCCAGTCCGGACCATAAACGGAAGACCAGTTCCACCTTTTTTCCAGCAAAACTATCTGGGAAAAGAACTTCGCGGTGATTTTGATCGACGCCTTGGTATGGTTCCCCGTTAACAAATAATAATGATTCAAAGCCAGAATTGTGGCCGTCGCCGGTATTTCCAAAATCAAAGTAGCCAATCAAACGCGTGCCAGTTTTGGTGTCTGGAAAAGTAATGGTTGTTTTGAGCCAGACATAACGATCCCTACCTGACCAGTTTTCCCCGATAGTTAATTCGTTATCATACAAGATGTTATCTGGTCGTGCAGCAATTTCTCCATCCATATCCTCGGCTGTTTGGAAATTACGGATAGGATAAGTTTTTTCGTAACGATAAAGCGCAACTTCATCCAGCCTGCCTCGTAGTTTATCTTTAGTGAAAAACATATGTATACTCATATCCCTTCTATTTTTGTCTAGAACGGTTTCAATATATCATAGCGGGAAAGGATGTCAATTTGGCTTTTTTTAGGTATGACAGAAACTTTCCTTAGAGTGGGAAGGATTACGCTTTCTTCTAATGGACAAATCAAGGGAAAATGGATTATTCATAGTAGTTTTTCGGCTAGCATTGCAATTCACTCTAGCCCTTACTATACTTAGCTTGAAAGCGAATACAAAAAGGATATTTGGAGGGGCAAAATGACTAGAAAGAAAGCGCATATTATTTCTCATTCTCACTGGGATAGAGAATGGTTTTTACCACTGGAAAGTTTGAGATTTAGGCTCGTTACACTGATGGACGAAGTAGAAGCATTACTTGATAAGGAAGATGGATTCCATCATTTTCATATGGATGGACAAATGATTATGTTAGAAGATTATTTGGCTGTGAAACCCGCTAAAAAGGAAAAAATGAAGCAGCTGGTTGCGGACGGGAAACTGCGAATTGGACCGTGGTATATGTTGCAGGATGCTTTTTTAACGAGTGGAGAAGCGAATATTCGTAATTTGCAGTATGGTTTAGAAATGGCAGAGGAATTCGGGCAAGCAGAGAAAATTGGTTATTTCCCTGATACGTTTGGTTTATATGGCCAAGTACCCCAACTCATGCGCCAAGCTGGTTTTGATACAGTTGTTTTCGGTCGTGGAGTCAATCCAACGGGCTTTAACAATCAAGTTTTTGATAGTGCTTTTGCCTCGAAATATTCGGAAATGTTTTGGGAAAGCCCGGACGGTTCGAAAGTCTTAGGAATTTTACTGGCGAATTGGTATTCCAATGGTAATGAAATTCCGGTGGATAAAGAAGCCGCAAAAGTTTTCTGGGATAAGAAGTTAGCGGATGTGGAACGGTTCGCGTCGACGGATGAATGGCTATTTATGAACGGCTGTGATCATCAGCCAGTGCAAACTGATTTAGCGGAAGCCTTGGAAGTGGCGCGGGAACTTTATCCTGATGTAAAGTTTATCCATAGCCATTTTGAAAAATACCAAGAGGCTGTCAAAGCTGGTCTTGAGCCAGGAAAATTACAAACGGTTCACGGAGAATTAACGAGCCAACAATCAGATGGATGGTCCACGCTCGCCAACACAGCATCTTCACGTATTTACTTAAAACAAGCTAATGCGAAAATAGAGCGTTTATTAGAGCGTTTGGCTGAACCGATTTCTGTGATGGCGACGGAAGCAGGTGTCCAGTATCCACATGAATACTTAGCTTATGCTTGGAAATTGCTCATGGAAAATCAAATCCACGACAGTATTACTGGATGTAGTTTGGATGAGGTGCACCGCGAAATGGAAGCTCGTTTTGAAAAAGTTGAACAAACGACTATGGCAATTATTCAAAACGCCGCGCGCCGAATAACGGAACAAATCGCAACGAATGAAACGGGTATTCCGCTTACGGTTTTTCATGCGGGTGGTATCGAAGCGACTAGAACAGTAGAGCTTGAAATTGAAACAGACGCAATTCATTTTTCTGAGATGCATTTTGAATTAATACCGGATGAATTAGCGAAACTTCCAGAGCAAAGTTTTCGGCTGGAAACAAGTACCGGCGAGGAAATTCCGGTTGTAGTTGAGTCGCTTGGCATTCGTTTCAATTACGATTTGCCAGAACGGAAATTCCGCGATTCTTATTTTGCGAGAAAGTACAAACTAACTTTCACCGTAGAAAATTTGCCAGCGGTTGGTTATGAAACAATTTACGCGTATCCGGTCGATTTGGTGAATGAATCAGCGAACCAAACACAAGATTTCTCTTTAGAAAACCGTTTTTTAAAAGTGGAAGTTGCGGCAAATGGGACGTATACGATTTTAGATAAAGAGAAGTCGGTAGAAGTTTCGGGTGTTGGGGCTTATGAGGACGTGGGCGACATTGGTAATGAATATATGTTTAAAGAAACCGGCGATAACTTACGAATAAATACACTTAATTCCAAACCGGCAATTCGAGTACTACGAGAGGATAAACTCGGCAAGACAATCGAAATAAACCATGAAATTGAAATACCAGAAAGCGCAAGTGCCACCTTTGCCGAAGAAAAACGTCGCCTAGTATGGCATCCGGATCGGCAGTCGGAGCGCTCGGAAAATTTTACTACATTTAAAATCACGACAGAATTAACGCTAAACAAACACGATAAACAATTAACTATCCGCGTGAAACTAAATAATAACGTAGATGACCATCGACTCCGCGTACTTTTCCCGACTGGAAAACAAACAGAAACACATCAAGCGGGAAGTGTTTTTGAAGTAGTAACACGCGCGAATAAACAAGTCAAAGAATGGACGAATCCTGCTAAAGATAACCGAAAACAAGGCTTTGTTGCTAGTGGAAATATCGTTGTCGCAAGTCTTGGTTTACCAGAATATGAAGTAAGCGAACATGGTGACAAATTGGAATTAACGTTGCTTCGCGCAGTATCTGAAATAGGCGATTGGGGTGATTTTCCGGCATATGAAGCGGAATGCCACCGAGAGATTACAGCAGAGTTTCACTTATTTCTGACTGATGATTCTGATGTTGCAAATAGCTCCATCCCAGCACAAGTAAACGCACGCTTGACTCCTATTTTTGCATTCCAACACAAATCAGCAACGAAAGAAAAAATTCTCGCAGAAAAAAGAGATTTTGCAGAATGGAAAACAGAGGCTGGATTTGTCTTCTCAGCATTTAAACTCGCTAAAGACAACCAACCGATTATCCGTTTCTATCAAACTGCAAGTGAACCAAAACTATTAACAACTGAGCGTCCATGGCAGAATTCAACAATTTTAGAAGAAACAACGGGAGATGCCAAGAAACAATTTACCGCTAGTCCAAACGAAATCATCACCTTAAAAGGAGTGTAATACATGACAAACAAAGTACCAGCAAGTTTTAACAAATGGATAGAGAAAGTGAAAACGACTTTTCCAGAAAATGAAAAACTACATCGCATGTTTGAAAAATGTTTTAAGAATACGTATACAACTACTTTACAAGAAACAGAAGAGGGGCTTCCATTTGTTATTACAGGAGACATTCCAGCGATGTGGTTACGCGATTCTACAAGCCAAATTAGACCATATTTAATTGTGGCGGAAGAAGACGAAGAAATGGCGACTGTTATTGAAAACCTCGTAAAGTTACAAACTAAATGTATTTTGCATGACCCATACGCGAATGCTTTTAATAAATCGGCGAATGGGGCGGGATTTCAAAACGACAAAACAGCAATGACCGACCTGGTTTGGGAACGAAAATATGAAATTGATTCACTTTGCTATCCGATTCAATTAGCGTATCTATTATGGAAAAGTACCAACCGTACAGGTCATTTTACCGAAGAATTTAGAAAAGCATTGCATCAAATCATCGAAGTTTTTAAAATCGAACAAAAACATACAGAGCAAAGTCCGTATCGTTTTGAACGAGAAAATGTGCGTCAATCAGATACCTTAAATAATAACGGAAAAGGAACAGATGTAAGCTATACTGGTATGTCTTGGAGTGGCTTTAGACCGAGTGACGACGCGTGTATGTACGGCTATCTTGTACCGAGTAACATGTTTTTAGTTGTGGTGATGGATTACGTCCAAGAAATTGTAGCGACGTTTTACCCGGAAGATAAAGAATTGCCGAAAGAGAGCTCGGATTTACGAAAAGAAGTTGCCGCAGGGATTGAAACCTATGCCAAACAAGCGCACCCGTATTACGGCGATGTTTACGCGTATGAAGTTGACGGAACGGGACGTAAATTATTTATGGATGATGCTAACGTGCCAAGCTTGCTTGCTGCACCATACCTTGGTTTTTGCGAAAAAACTGACCCCGCATACCAAGCGACCAGAAAACTTATTTTAAGTCGGGAAAATCCTTATTTTGTCGAAGGCAGTGTACTTACAGGAATTGGTAGTCCACATACGCCTGATCATTATGTATGGCCGATTGCGCTTAGCAGCGAAGGATTGACTGCAGAAACAGAAGCGGAAAAACAAGCTATTTTAGAGATGCTGATTGCTGGCGATGGTGGAACGGATTATATGCACGAGGGTGTCAATGCCTCGAATCCATCTGAATTCACGCGCGACTGGTTTGCTTGGTCTAATGCGATGTTTAGTGAATTTGTTTTAAGTTTGTGCGGTGTGTATGTGAAAGGAAGCCCATTAAGTAAATAAAAAAAGAAAAGTCTGAGCGAAAACTCAGGCTTTCTCTTACTATCAAAGGAGAGAAGAAGAATGAAACTTATTGATAAATTCTCAGTTATTAGCGACTGGATTATCCGGCTCGTCTGGACAAACTTAGTATGGCTTTTCCTCGTATTAATTGGTGGGATTGTGTTTGGCTTTATGCCAGCGACGGTTGCTTTGTTTACGATAACAAGAAAATGGGCTCGGGGGGACTTGGATACGCCAGTTTGGAAATCTGCTTGGCAAACCTATAAACAGGTGTTTGTTTCGGCTAATTTAGCGGGTGGGGTTTTTGCGCTAATAGGGATTTTTCTTTATGCAGATTTGCGGATTGTTTTTGAATTGATGCAAGGTTTTTGGTCGACGATTTTATACTTCTTCTTAATGTTCTTGCTTTTTCTCGTGGGGATTGCTTTTTTGCAGTATTTCACGGTGTTTGTCCACTTCCAAATGAAAAATGTGCGAGCTTATGTCGGGCAAGCGTTCTTGCTCGCGATTACTAGTTTTAAAAATACTTTTATGATTGTTATTGGGCTAGTTTTTTGCGCATGGTTAATTTCGAAAATGCCTGCTTTTATTTTGTTTATTTCTGGTGTTTTACCAAGTTATTGGATAATGAAAATCAACTTACACCGCTTCAAGCAAATGGAGCCTAAGTAACCCCTTACATTATTGGTGATAGTATGCAATAATCAGAAAAGAAGAGGGGGCAGTGAATGAGCATGGCACAAGAATTACCACGCAAGCGCGTTTTCAAAAGGATGTTATTAATTTTTTCTTTAACAAGTCTTTTTACGGTCAGCTTATTACTTTTTTTCATTTATAAGTACTATACTAATATTCAACTAGATACCAATCTCCAAAGAGCGGAAACTATTGCGAATAAGCAGCTCGATGCACTTACGGAGAAGCAAAAGGCATTAATTAGTTTAACGCAAGATATTTATCGTAATAGTGATTTGATGCAAGATGTTCAAATAGCGATGACAAACGATTACGGTAGCTACACGGAGCAAAATATCGATAACTATTTTAAAAGTAAAAATTTTTATTCTGTAGATATGCAAACGTATTTACAGTCTTATTTTTCGTATGATGAAGATATTATCGCACTTCAGCTCATTTCGGATGATGGGAGTTACTCTTATACTTTCCCGAGTCGTTATCGTGAATGGAAAGAAACCGTTGATAAATATGGGGAGGAAAATATCGCCACCGAAGCATCGAAGCAAGGGACTTTTTATACAATCGAAAATAAAATTGTCGTGAAACAGCCGATTAATGATCCAAGCACATTAAAACAAATGGGTTATCTGCTCCTTTACATTGATCCGACTTTTCTAAGCAAATGGGTTATAAAAGACTATCAAAACTCGATTTTCCAAATAAATAATGCGAAAGGAGCTGAATTATATTCCAACCATCCAACGAAACAAATACAAACACCTGAAAAACAAGGTTGGATTAATGTAGACAACAAAAAAATATATTTTCAAAAAACGGAAGATGAAACAAGTGGCTTGAAAAACAATACGTTTTTATATCGTGTAACAGATGATAGCGCGCCGCTCATCGAACTTACTTTATTTGGTATTGGACTGTTATTAGTTATTTTTTCTATTAGCATTAATTTTGTTATTAGTAGACGTTATTCTAAGCGGATTTTAACGATTATTGGCGGAATGAACCGGGTGGAAAAGGGGACGCTTGATGCAAAGCTTCCAGTCGATAATAACGGGGATGAACTGACGATGATTAGCGAGCGATTTAACCATATGACAGAAAACCTCGATGCATATGTGAAGAAAGTATATAGCCTAGAAATGGAAGAACAAAAAGCACGGCTCAAAGCGCTTCAAGGTCAAATGCAGCCTCATTTTCTTTATAATTCATTAGAGGCAATTAGAATGAATGCACGCGTAGAAGGAGCCAAAGCGACAAGTGATATGATTTATCAGCTTGCAACACTACTACGCTATACGGCCAATCACCGTGAAATCACCACTTTAGGCGAAGAAATCAATTATGTAAAACAATATGTCCGCTTTATGGAAATGCGCCACGAACAGCCCATTAAGCTGGAAATCAATATTGAAAAACGTTTCAATCATACTCAGATTCCAAGGTTTGCTCTGCAGCCGCTCATTGAAAATTTTTTCAAATATGCTTATAAAGAAAATCAAAATCCAATAGTCGTAATTACGGTCACAGCAGAAAATAACAATTTGCAATTTAGAATTGAAGACAATGGTTCGGGAATCGATGCGGAGAAATTAAAAGAGGTGCAAGCAACAATTGAAAGTAAAGATGATACGAGCCACATCGGTCTAGCTAATTTAAACAAACGATTGCAGCTTTTGTATGGAGAAACTTATCGATTAACAATCAAGAGTAAAGCAAATGAAGGTACCATCATTCTGTTTCAAGTACCTCAAAATACGGGAGGAGAAAAGTAATGCTAAAAATTGTACTAGTAGACGACGAGCCCCTTATTCTCAAAGGTTTAGAGAGCATTATTCCAGAATTCGAGCAATCAATTGAAATTATTGGAACGGCTAAAAATGGCGCAGTAGCATTAGATTTATTTGCTAATCAAGAAGTAGATGTCCTTTTGACCGATATAGAGATGCCTGTAATGAACGGTTTAGAATTAATCGACGAATGGAAAAAACGACAACCCGCGACTAAAACTATTGTTCTTTCGGGATTTGAAGATTTTCATTATGTGAAACGCGGGCTTTCAGCGGGAATCGAAAATTATTTATTAAAACCTTTAAACGAACAAGAATTAAAAGAAACACTTATACAAATAGAGAAAAAACAAATGACAGACAGTGTGATACCAAGGGAAGAAGCGTATTACATCTTACGGGACAACACGATTTGGCGTTGGCTAAATTTACGAATTAATAAAGAAGAATGGGAAGAGCGTCTAGCGTTGTATGATATGGCCTTAAATCCAAAAGAAAACGCTGTGCTCATCCAAATTCAAGCAACGAAAGAAATCGATCTGGCCGAATGGAAAAATCTTTCTGAACAGTATCGCAAGGACTTTTCATTTATGCTACTTACACCAGAAAATGAAATAATAGTTGGAATAACCGAACAAACTTCGATATCCGAACAAATTTTAGCAATTCATCAAGATATGAAAAAACGAATTTCAAATGAAGCTTTTTATCTATTTATTAGTGAAAAAGTTCAGGGTGAAATGATGTATCCACAAGCTTTTCGTCAACTTACAAGGCTGCTTCCAGAACGGCTTGTCCAAGAGCCTGGTAGTCTAATCGCCTACCAAAAACGTACGAAACATACTTGGCGTCCGAAGAGAAAACAACATCAACTCGCGAAACTCCTCGTGATGAATAATGAAAAAGAAATTAAAGCTTGGATAAATAACTTTTTTAAAGAATGGAATGACCATAAACTGGAAAGCGACCCGCATCAAATGCTACATATTTTGAATGAGTTACTTGTGATGATGGCGGAATCGGATCCAAAAGAATTAAGTGAATCTATGGGGAGAATTGCCGAAGAAACAAGTATTGAGGGATTGGAAGAGGCGACACTAGCCTATGCTATTCGTTACTATAACCGCAAGAAACAAACCGATGAATCAAAAAGCCCTATTATTCAAAATGTGCTTTCCTACATCACGGAACATTTCGCAGAAGGAATGTCTTTGAAAACGCTCGGAAACGACTTCCATATTAACGCAGTTTATCTCGGTCAACTTTTTCAAAAAGAAATGGGAGAACACTTTACAGATTATTTAAATCGCTACCGAGTAAACTACGCAAAAGAAGAATTACTGCAAACAAAAGATAACTTAACCATCATCGCAGGGAAATCTGGTTATACCGATATGGCTTATTTTTATCGCCAGTTCAAAAAGCACACAGGCGAAACACCGAATCGTTACCGAAAAATCCATCAATAAGATTATTTCTAATATTTGTCTATAAATCTAAACATCCGCAACTATTTTAACCCTCGTAAAAACGATAAACTAAAGATGTTGAAAGCACTTACAAAAAAGAGGGGTGGATGGATTGAAAAAAGTTTTATCACAAATTCGAGCTAATCGGATTTGGCTATTAATGGTACTTCCAGGCGTCCTTTGGTTCCTGGTTTTCTCATACTTACCAATGTTTGGTACAGTAATTGCGTTCAAAGATTACAAGATTGATGGGAAAGGATTTTTATCCAGTATTATGAGCAGCGACTGGGTGGGACTTGAAAATTTTAAATTCCTATTCCAAACAAACGACGCTTTTATTATTACCCGAAACACTGTTCTTTATAATTTAGTATTTATTATCGTAGGGCTGTTTCTTGGTGTAGCGCTTGCTATTATTTTCAACAGCTTACTAAATAAACGAGGAGCAAAAATTTACCAAACGGGAATGCTTTTCCCCCATTTCTTATCATGGGTTGTTGTGAGTTATTTCTTATTTAGCTTTTTGAGTGAAGATAGTGGACTGATGAACAACATTTTACTCGCATTTGGACAAGATCCAGTTTCATGGTATAACGATCCAAAATACTGGCCGTTTATCCTCATCATGATGAATGTTTGGAAGGGCTTGGGTTATGGAAGCATTGTCTACCTTGCAGCAATTGCTGGAATCGACCGTACATACTACGAGGCGGCGATGATTGATGGTGCTGGTAAATGGCAACAAATCAGACATGTAACAATTCCGGCACTAACGCCACTGATGGTTATTTTAACGATTTTGAATGTCGGGAAGATTTTTAACTCTGATTTTGGTTTGTTTTATCAACTACCGCGAAATTCAGGGCCACTTTATCCTGTGACGGATGTAATTGATACATATGTATACCGTGGTTTAACGTCACTTGGAGATATGAGTATGAGTGCAGCAGCTGGTTTCTATCAGTCGATTGTCGGCTTTATTCTAGTGCTACTCACTAACTACATCGTGAAAAAAATAAACCCAGAATATGGCTTATTTTAGAAAAGGAGGCGAGGTGCTTTGGCAGAACAGCTTGAAGCAGTGAGTGAAATAGAACAAGTCCGAGGTGAAATGGAAAAACCGGCAAAAAATAAACCAGCCAAAGACATTATTGGTTTTGGGAAAAAGATGAACGTAGCGATGAATATTATGCTTGCTTTCCTAGCGCTCATTTGTATTTTTCCGTTTTTATATATTATTGTTATTTCTTTTTCGAGTGAATCATCTCTGGCGGCAAATGGCTTTCAACTAATACCGAAAGAGTGGAGCATGGAAGCATATGAATACTTATGGAAGATGAAAGGACAACTATTACAATCATACGGTATCACCATTTTAGTCACAGTAATTGGTACTGTATGTAGTGTTGCGATGATTGCGCTTTATTCTTACGCGATATCAAGACCACAATTTAAGTATCGTCGTCAATTTACATTTATTGCCTTTTTTACCATGTTATTTAGTGGTGGGATGGTGCCAGCATATATCGTTATGACACAATTTTTGCACTTACGAAATAGCATATGGGCAATGATTTTACCACTAGCAATGAATGCTTTTTACATTATGATTATGCGCACGTTCTTTTTACGGTCTATTCCAGAACCAATACTTGAGGCGGCTCGAATTGAAGGCGCTGGGGAACTAAGAATCTTTTTACAAATGGTTGTTCCGCTTTCTTTACCGGGGCTTGCGACAATCGCGCTTTTCTCTACACTAGGATACTGGAATGACTGGTTCCAAGCGTCACTCTATATTGATAATCCAAATTTAGTTCCATTACAATCGCTACTTATGAAAATTGAAAACAACTTAGAATTCATGCGACAAAACTCAGAAATTGCTTATACTGCCGGCGCGTTTAAGTCCATACCACAAGACGGTGCAAAAATGGCGATGGTTGTTATTTCGACGTTACCAATCGCGATTACCTATCCGTTTTTCCAAAAATACTTTATTAGCGGGCTCACAATTGGCGGCGTAAAAGAATAAAAAAAGATGGAGGGAATTTAATGAAAAAGAAATGGGGAGTAATCATCGCGTCACTATGCTTGTTACTAGGTTTAAGCGCATGCGGAAGCGATGAGAAGGCAGATGCAAATGAAGTTCCGACACTGAAATGGTACATGATTGGTACGCCACAAAAAGACACAGAAGAAGTTATGAAAGAAGTAAATAAATATACCGAAGAAAAAATTGGCGTCAAAGTAGAAATGACACAAATCGACTGGGGCGACTACGGTAAACGGATGCAAACCGTTATTAACTCAGGTGAAAATTTTGATATTGCTTACTCTGCAGCGGGAGAATTCGTTTCTTACTCTCAAAAAGGTGCATTCTTGCCATTAAATAAATATCTAGATAAAGAAGGCAAGAAAATGAAAGCGGAATTAAATGATGTGCTTTGGGAAGGTGCAACCATTGACGGGAACATTTACGGTGTTCCTTCCAACAAAGAAGTCGGCGAGCAACAAGTATACGTTTTTAACAAAAATCTTGTCGATAAATATAAAATGGACGTAACGAAAGTAAAAAATTTCAGCGATTTAGAACCAATGTTAAAAACAATTAAAGAAAACGAACCAAGCATCACACCAATCGGCGGAAATAAAGACTTTAAGCCAGCATTCCCATATGATTATTTAATCGATAATGCAGTACCTCTTCCTTTTGCAGTAAATCAATATGAAGATACAGGCAAAATCGTTAACTTCTATGAACAACCCGAAACATTAGATATCCTAAAGTCTCTTCATAGCTTCTACCAAAAAGGGTATGTCACAAAAGATATTGCAACCTCAACAGATCCATGGTCATACGATAAAGAAAACTGGTTTGTGCGGATTGAAAAATACCAACCATATGCAGAAAATATTTGGGATAAAAATACAGGCGGCAAATATAAAGTAGTCACACAACCAATTGCTGAAACACCTATCATCAAAAATAATTCTGTAACTGGTGCGATTCAAGCTGTATCTGTTACGAGCCAACACCCAGAAGAAGCAGTGAAATTCCTTGATTTACTAAACACAGATGAGTATTTACGTAATTTAGTCGATAAAGGAATTGAAGGAACCCATTATAAAGAGTTAGATGACGGTAAAATTCAAGATCTACCAGCACGTGTGGAGCGTTACAGCATGCCAACTTATGCGCTTGGAAATCACTTCATTCTAAAATTATATGAAGATGAGCCAGCAGATAAATGGGATCAATTTAAAGAGTTCAATAGAAAATCAGTCGCATCACCGGGCTTAGGTTTTTATTTTGACTCCTCTAAAGTTCGAACAGAAATAGCTTCGATTACCAATGTGTGTAATGAATTTGCGCCGGCGCTTCTTACAGGAACAGTGGATCCCGTTGAATATACGGAAAAATTCAAAGCGAAGTTAAATGATGCAGGTATGAAAAAAGTAATGAAAGAAATGCAAAAACAATACGATGAATTCCGCGCTTCACAAGAATAAATGCCAGAAAGGACTTAGTTTATCTAAGTTCTTTCTTTTTTTATATAACAGTTTTTATAAAATTATATAACAGTTTTTGAGTCAGGAACCTTGCAATAATTCTTTTGAGTAGTATAATTAGTCTTGTGAATGAGATTTTTATAATATCTGTACTATTAAAATATAAAAAATTTATATAACAAAAGGATGATAACGATGGCGAAACTTGAAAAAGAGCAAGAAAAAGTAATAACAAAAGGGAAATCAGGAGCGGATTTAGTTGTAGACAGCTTAATTAATCAAGGTGTTACGCATGTATTCGGGATTCCGGGAGCGAAAATTGATAAAGTTTTTGATGTGATGGAAGAACGTGGACCAGAATTAATTGTCAGTCGTCATGAACAAAATGCGGCGTTTATGGCTGCTGCTATCGGTCGTCTAACCGGGAAACCTGGTGTTGTACTTGTAACTAGTGGACCTGGCGCATCGAATCTTGCAACAGGGCTTGTAACCGCAACTGCAGAAGGAGACCCAGTCGTTGCGATTGCTGGTAACGTAACAAGGCAAGACCGCTTAAAAAGAACCCACCAATCAATGGATAATGCAGCACTTTTCCGTCCGATTACAAAATACAGCGAAGAAGTAGTTCACGCCGAAAGTATTCCAGAAGCAATCACTAACGCTTTTCGCTCGGCAACAGAACCAAACCAAGGCGCTGCTTTTGTCAGTTTGCCACAAGATATCGTGAACGAACCAAACGTACCAGTAAAAGCGATTCGCCCACTTGCTAAACCAGAAAATGGTCCTGCTTCCAAAGAACAAGTTGCAAAACTTGTTACCCGTTTGAAAAAAGCGAAATTACCGGTATTGCTATTGGGTATGCGAGCATCTAGTCCAGAAGTAACTGGTGCAATTCGTCGCTTACTCCAAAAAACAAGTATCCCAGTAGTAGAAACTTTCCAAGCAGCTGGCGTCATTTCACGCGACTTAGAAGATAACTTCTTTGGACGTGTTGGTCTGTTCCGCAACCAACCAGGGGATATTTTGTTAAATAAAGCTGATTTAGTTATTACAGTGGGTTATGATCCAATTGAATACGATCCAAAAGCTTGGAATGCCTCTGGTGATAGAACGATTGTCCATTTAGACGACATTCGCGCTGATATTGATCATTATTACCAACCAGTGACAGAGCTAGTCGGAAACATCGCGCTTACTTTAGACCGAGTGAATGCGAAATTCAGCGGTTTAGAATTAGCGGAAAAAGAACTTGAAACATTAAAAGAACTTCATGCTCAATTAGAAGAGCGAGATGTTCCGCCAGAAAGTGATGAAACTAATCGAGTACATCCATTGTCGGTCATTCAAACACTACGTTCGGCAATTGATGACAACGTAACTGTGACAGTCGACGTTGGTTCACATTATATTTGGATGGCACGTCATTTCCGCTCCTATGAACCACGCCGTCTGCTTTTCAGTAACGGTATGCAAACGCTTGGTGTCGCGCTTCCTTGGGGAATTGCTGCAACACTCGTACATCCGGGTGAAAAAGTGGTTTCGATTTCTGGTGACGGTGGCTTCTTATTTTCCGCGATGGAATTAGAAACAGCTGTCCGCTTGCGTGCGCCACTTGTACACCTAGTATGGAATGACGGAAGCTATGACATGGTTGCTTTCCAACAAAAAATGAAATACGGCAAAGAAGCAGCTGTTCGTTTTGGCGATGTTGATATCGTAAAATTTGCAGAAAGTTTCGGGGCAAAAGGTCTTCGCGTAACAAATCCAGCAGAACTTTCTGATGTGTTAAAAGAAGCGCTTGAAACAGAAGGACCCGTCGTTGTAGATATTCCAATTGATTACCGTGATAACATCAAACTTGGCGAAACTTTACTACCTGACCAATTTTATTAAAACATTAAAAATCTCTCGGATATTCCGGGAGATTTTTTTAATAGTTAAAGGTTGACTTGGAGTGAACTTCAAGGTTTATGCTGTAGTAGTACTAGAAATTAACTAGGAGGGTTTTAGATGAAATATGTTAAATTTGGTAACACTGGCATGGATGTTTCGAAAATCTGTTTAGGAACAATGGGCTTCGGTGATAAAGACAAATGGATTCATAAATGGGTTTTGGACGAAGCAAACAGTCGCCCTATCATAAAAAAAGCACTCGATTTAGGCATAAATTTCTTTGATACGGCGAATATTTATTCCTACGGAGAAAGTGAAAAAATCGTCGGCCGCGCACTGAAAGACTACGCCAACCGTGATGATATTGTTCTAGCAACCAAAGTGCAACAAACAATGCGCCCAGATCGTCCGAATAGTGGCGGTTTATCAAGAAAAACCATTTTAAGTGAAATTGACCATAGTTTAAAACGACTAGAAACGGATTATGTAGATTTATATATCATTCACCGTTTTGATGAAAATACGCCAATCGAAGAAACAATGGAAGCATTACATGATGTCGTTAAGTCCGGAAAAGCACGCTACATCGGTGCGAGCGCGATGTATGCCTGGCAGTTCCAAAAAGCACAACGCGTCGCAGAAAGAAATGGTTGGACAAAATTCGTCTCCATGCAAAATCATTACAACATGATATACCGGGAAGAAGAACGAGAAATGATTCCGTTTTGTCGCGATGAAAAAATAGCGATTACGCCATATAGTCCACTAGCATCAGGTCGGTTAACACGTGATTTGAATGAAACAACAGATCGTTCCGAAACGGACCCAGTTCAAAAATCTAAATACGATGACATGATGAATGCGGATAAAGGCATTATTGAACGTGTAGCTGAACTTGCAGAAACACATCAAGTATCTCGAGATAAAATTGCCTTAGCATGGTTATTAAACAAAGATGAAATTACTTCACCAATCATCGGTGCGCAAAAAGAAAGTCACCTAGAAAGCGCGGTAGAGGCGCTAAATATTAAACTAACCACTTCGGAAGTTAACTATCTAGAAGAACTATACATCCCGCACCCAGTAGTTGGAGCACTGCCTACAACTAAATAATCAAACAGAGCATGAGTTGGATTGGAAAATCTACCTTATGCTTTTTTTATGTAAAAAGACTATTGACAAATAAAATGCAACCGTTTACAATGAAGTGGTATTAAAAATGTTTAAAGCTGTATCTTTTTAAAAAGTGAAATAGATAGATGATTTGAAAAAAGAGGTGGAAATATGGAATATAAAGACTTGTCGCCAGCAGTGCAAAGTGAAGAACAACTAAGACAGCTTATCCAAGAAAAAGTAGCAGCCGGAGAAACAAGTTTCCCATCAGAACGTGCGCTTGAAAACGAACTAGGCGTCAGTAGAACTACACTCAGACGGTCACTTGATACCCTTGAAAAAGAAGCGGTCATCCAAAAAAGAAACCGAAAAGGAATCGAAATCAACCAAAAGCAAACAATCAATATACTGCAAATGAATTCCATGAGTAGTCAATTGCCGGGAGAACAAAAGGTAGAAGTAATGTCACAAGAAATAGTAGCTGGCAAAGACGAGGTGAACCACTTTTTAAACTTAAGTGAAGATAAGCCGGTGTTTAGATTAGTTCGGCGAAGAATAGTTGATAATAAGCCGTTTTCTTATGAGATATCTTTTATTGATAGCGCGAAATTTGCTGGTATTGAGAAAATCGATTTAAATAATTCCTCGCTATACAATGTGTTAGAAAAGCGCTTTGGTATTAAACCTACATACGGGCGCGAAGAATTGCGCTTTGTATCAGCGAATGAAAAGCTAGCAGAAGCATTAAAGGTACCACTAAATACGCCGCTTTTTGAAGTGGTAAGTAAAGCATTTGATCAAAATGATGAACCGTTTGAGTACAGCAAACAATATCTAATTGGTAATCAAATCAAATACAAAATCAATGCGAAAAACATCTTTGATTACTTGGAGGATGAGTGAAATGGGAGCTAAAAAGCCACTTTTTGAAGTAATTGCTTCAGAAATAAAAGATAGTATTAATCGCGATGAATATAAGACGGGAATGCTAATGCCGAACGAAACTGCCTTGCAAGAAATTTTTTCTAGCAGTCGGACAACGATTCGCCGCGCGGTAGATTTATTAGTCGAAGAAGGTTTAGTTGTTCGTAAAAACGGTGTTGGGCTGTACGTTCAACCAAAACTAACAGCTCAGAACATTTTAGAAATGACAGGTGTCATGAAAACCGATACCAATGAAAATTTGAAAAAAGACATTAAAGACTTTTACATCCGCAAAGCTGGCAAGTTTTACGCAGAGAAGTTTGGTATAAAAGAGAATGAACTTGTGTATTCTATCAAGTTTGTCCAAAAAAGTGAGCACGGTGTAACGCTAGATCGTTTAATTTTACCGTTAAGTTTATACCCTGATTTACAAGCGAAGGATTTTCAAATTATTAATATTATTGAGCTTGTTAATTCAGGTAAATATAAATTATTTGAGCTTGAGCAGGAACTTCAACTTATTTTAGCTGGGAATGAGCAAATCAAAAATATGCATATAAACGAAAATGATCCTGTATTTAAATTGAGCAGTGTCTTTTATGCAGAAAATGAAATGCCGATTGCCATCCAATATCATTATGAAGATGCTGAGTCGACCAAATATGTAGTTGATTTTAACTAATACTAAGGAGGAAGAAAAAATGATTCAATTTCTAAGAGTAGACCATCGTTTACTACATGGACAAGTAGCTGTATCTTGGTTTAATGCTTTAGATGTAAATACAATTTTAGTGGCAAATGATGGGGTAGCGGCAGACGATTTTCGTAAGTCGGCAATACGGCTTGCTAAGCCAGAGGCGGCAAAACTAGTCATGAAAAGTATCGATGAAAGTATCGAAGCGATTAATTCAGGTGTCACTGATAAATACAACATGCTTATTGTTGTCGAATCGGTTGAAGACGCTTACAAATTAATCCATGGTACGAATGGTAAAATCCCGATGTTAAATCTAGGCGGAACGAAGCAAAGAGAAGGAACAGCCAATTTTTCCAAAGCAGTTAATTTAACACCTGAAGAAGTAGAGAAATTAAAAGAGCTTCAAAAAGAAAAAGTAGATGTGTTTATGCAGCAAGTGCCTAACGAAAAAAAAGTAACCTTTGAAGCATAAAAGACGAAAGAAGGGATAAATTATGGAACAGTTTGGAACAGCGATTTTGCTTGCACTTGCAGCAATGCTAGCAAATGGAGAATATTTATTTGGTTCATCGATGCTATCAAGACCACTTGTAACATGTACACTCGCCGGGCTTATCATGGGGGATGTACAAATGGGGATTATTATGGGGGCAACTTTAGAATTAGCTTTTGTGGGATCATTTTCTATTGGAGCATCTATCCCTCCAGAAATTATTTCAGGAAGTATATTAGGAACTGCCTTCGCGATTTCGACTGGTGAAAGCACAGCCGTAGCGTTAGCTCTTGGGATTCCAATTGCCTCCCTTGTACTTGTTGTTAAAAATCTATGCTTTATTTTCGTATTACCTTACTTTGTTCATAAAGCAGATAAATACGCACTCGAGGGAAATTCACGAGGGATTAGTCGAATGCAGTTACTAGGTGGATTTTTATCGATCAACTTGCCAATTGGTATTATTGTCGCGACATCCTATTTAGTAGGAAGCCCAGTTATTCAAAACGTACTTGATGCCATCCCAGCATTCGTTATAACGGGACTTGGAATCGCGACTGGTTTACTGCCAGCATATGGTTTTGCTTTGCTTCTCAAATTGATGGTCAACAAGAAGAATGCGGTATTTTTCGTATTTGGCTTCGCGTTAGCTGTTTACTTAAAAGTTCCTGTAACAGGCGTAGCGATTTTCGCTGCATGTTTAGCGCTAATTTTAACAGGTTATGCAACACTTAAAAATGACAATGGCCCAAAAAATACTAATACAGAGCCAGCACTTGCGAATGATGGAGGTATAAATTATGAAGATGAAGAGTTCTGACGTATTAACGAAAAAAGACTTAATGAAAGTTTTTTGGCGCTCGTTCACGATGGAATGGTCATGGAACTACGAACGACAATCCAATCTCGGGTATGGATTTTCCATGCTACCAGCTCTGAACAAAATTTTTAAAAATGATAAAGACAAACGAATTTCTTCTTATCAAAGACATTTAGAATTTTATAACGTAACACCGTGGCTTTCCACTTTTCCGCTCGGGATATCCATTGCGATGGAAGAGCAATCTGCGAAAGATAAAGATTTTGACACAGATTCTATCAATAATATAAAAGTAGCATTAATGGGTCCTCTTAGTGGGATTGGAGATTCGTTCTTCTGGGGAACTTTACGAGTTATCGCTACAGGTATTGGAACTTCCTTAGCGCTACAAGGAAATATGTTAGGTCCGATTTTATTCCTCCTTATTTTCAATATTCCAGCTATTCTGACTCGTTATTATGGGTTATTCATTGGTTATAACATTGGAGCTAACTTTATCGAAAAAATTCAAAAAACTGGATTAATGGATAAACTGTCTTATGGTGCTTCGGTTATCGGTCTGGCTGTTGTTGGTGCGATGGTCGCCACGATGGTAAACATTAATATGCCAATGAAATTTGGTTCTGGTGATGATGCAGTAACGATTCAAAGTGTTTTTGACGGTATCGTCCCAGGAATTCTAGCACTTGGCTTCACCTTCTTTATTTTCTGGTTAGATAAAAAAGGACTAAAAGCACATTGGATTCTTTTATTAATCGCAGGAATTGGGATTTTAGGAGCGTTCACAGGTTTATTAAAATAAGTAGGTGAAAAAATGAAAAACATGGATTATTATATCCGGTCGGAACAAAGCGTTTATGAAAATATCATCCGAAGTCGAAAAGACCTTTTACAAAAGGTCATTCAAATGGAGAAAGTGGACTATCAAGCAATTGTTATTTTTGCAACAGGTTCTAGTTCTAATGCGGCATTCGCAGCGCAGTTATATATGTCGGATAAACTTGCTATTCCGGTATATGTGGAAGAACCATCTACTGCAGGAAATTACATGCTGCATTTAAACAAAAACACCTTATACATCGCTATATCACAAGGTGGGCACAGTTACTCCACCATCCATCTCGTAAAAGAAATTGAGCGTCAAGGAGGTATTGTTTTCACTTTAACGAGCGATTTAAGAAGCCCGATTGCGAAAGAAAGTACGCGGGCAATTGATCTCGGGATGGGCTTAGAAGAGATGCCATATGTCACGCTTGGCTATAGCGCAACCATTCTCATGTTGAATTTAATGGCGCTTGAGCTAGCCCTTTTACAAGAGAAAATATTGGAGGAAGAGTATCAGGCGGAAATTGCAGAATTGAAAAAAATTACCGCTCATTTACCACAAGTGATAGAGAAATCAGCTGCTTGGGTGGACGAGCATACACAGGAATTGATGGAAGCGGAACGAGTTTTCTTCATAGGATACGGCGCTGCTTATGGTGTAGCGCGCGAAGGAGAAACAAAAGTAACAGAAACCATCCGGATTACTTCATTTGGTAAAGAGCTAGAAGAATATATGCATGGACCATATATAGGTTTGTCCGAACGAGACTATATTATCTTCCTTGAACCTCAAGGATTACTAGAAGATCGCGCGGAAAAATTAAAACAATTTTTACAAGGCCATGTAAAGAAAATCCGGACAATTTATGCGGATGCAGGCGGGGAAAACGCGGATGATTTATTACTTGGTATGCGGACAGCAGAACTTCTGACGCCGCTATTTATGACTATCCCGGTTCATTTATTATCCTTTGAAATTTCTAAGAAAAAAGGAATTAATTTAGAAGTATCCGCTTTTCCGGAATTTGATAAAATAACAAAATCCAAAATTTAATCAAAGAAAGTAGGAATGAAGAGTGTTAAAATTTGATGAACAAAAAGTGAGAGAAAACATGGAAGGGGCGCTTAAATTACGTCCGCAAATTAATGAAGTAGTTGACCAAATACACCACCGTGGTTTTAGTAATATTTGCTGGCTAGGAATTGGCGGGACATACGCATCCGCCATGCAAGCTGTGGTGCATATGAAAGAAAAAACGGCGCTAGAAACTTTTTATGAAAATGCGGCTGTGTTTCTAACTACAGGCAATAAACGTGTCACCAAAGATACACTTGTAGTTATTTCATCGGTGACCGGAAGTACGCAAGAAGTAGTAGATGCTGTGAAAAAATGTAATGAAATTGGTGCGACTGTATTTGGGTTTATTGATAAAGCGGAAACCGAACTTGCTAATTTAGTAGATCACTTAATCTCCTATCCGTTAAATGAACAATTAAAATTCTTTATGGTGGCAGATCGTTTTATGTATTTAGCAGGTGAATTTGAAGATTATGATGCGTTTTATCAAGAAATGGATCAACATTTTGCTAAAGGGATTGTAGAAGTAGAAAAAGCGGCAGATAAATTTGGTCAAGAATTTGCGCTAAAACATCATCAAGACGACATTCATTATTTCGTTGGTGCTGGGAATCAGTGGGGTGCGACCTATTCATACGCAATGTGTTACTGGGAAGAACAGCACTGGATTAAAACGAAATCGATTGAGTCACATGAGTTTTTCCATGGCATGTTTGAAATTGTAGAACGCGATACCCCGATTACCATTTATGTGACAGAAGATAGCCAGCGTTCTTTAAGCGAGAGAGTAGTTAATTTCATTCCACAAATCTGCGCCAATTATACAGTCATTGATGCAAAAGATTACGATATGCCGGGTATTTCCGCTAAATTCAGAGGGGCGTTGTCACCATTTATTATCCACGCAGTTAATAATCGTATTGACGTACACGTGGAAAAAATTAACTGTCACCCAATGGAAATCAGAAGATACTATCGTCAGTTAGACTATTAAAAAGGCGGTTTAGAAAATGAAAGCAATTTTTGTTTGTACTCATGGAAACGCCGCAAAAGAACTCATTCAATCTGCGGAAATGATTTGCGGTAAACAAGAAAATACAAGTTTTGTTCCTTTTGAAGTGAATGAATCCGCGGAAAACTTACAGGCGAAAATTGCCAGTGAAGTAGCTAAACTCGATTTAACAGAAGGCGTATTATTTCTAACCGATTTAAAAGGTGGCACTCCGTTTAATGTGCTCGTTCGCTTGCTCGGGAATTTTGATGCAGTAGAACTTGTTGCAGGCGTGAATATTCCGCTTTTATTAGAAGCGTTCCTCAGTCGTGAAACGCTATCCTTAAAACAACTTGCGAATCAAGTTGCCGAAACTGGGCGGTTAGGGATTTATGAATATGCCGCGCCGCTTGAAGAAATAGAAGAAGATTTTTAATAGGAAAAAGACAGCTGCGGCTGTCTTTTTTTATCTTCCCTCTCGAACTATCCCCGTTCTTACGTTATACTAAATAGAAAAAGATGGAGGGATGAAATGGATAAACAAAAAGAACAGCTCAGCGTTGAGGTGGCGAGACTTTATTATCAATCGGATCTCGGTCAGCAAGAAATCGCCACACGTCTAGGTGTTTCCAGACCGACCGTTTCCAGATTGCTCCAAAACGCGAAAACAAAAGGATACGTCAAAATCGAAGTCCAAGATCCATTTTCTAACCTCACAGAACTGGCAGTCGCTTTAAAAGAAAAGTACCAACTAAAAAACGTCACCGTTGCTTTCAGTCAAACAAATGATTATAGCGAAATAACCAAGCAAATCAGCCAAAGTGCTGCAGAATATTTAGAAGAGATTATCCATGATGGCGATATTCTTGGTGTGAGTTGGGGAACAACGATGTATAAAATCGCCCAAAAACTAGCCCCACTAAAAGCAGAAATAAAAGTCGTCCAACTTAAAGGCGGCGTGAGTCATTCTGATGTCAATACGTATGCTGCTGAAACGTTAGCATTATTCGGGGCTGCCTATGATACGGCCCCAGTTTCACTGCCACTTCCCGTGGTCCTTGATAATCCACTCGCTAAACAAATGGTAGAAGCAGATCGCCATATAAAAAACATCATCGAACTTGGTAAAAAAGCCAATATCGCTATTTTTACTGTAGGAACTGTGCGTGATGAAGCCCTGCTTTTCCGTCTAGGCTATTTTTCTGATCAAGAAAAGGCTCGCCTAAAAGAAAAAGCAGTGGGCGATATTTGTTCGCGATTTTTCACAATTGACGGCGAAATTGCTGACGAAAAAATGGATGAACGGACCATTGGCATCAATTTGCAAGAGTTAAAACAAAAAGAAACAGCCATCCTTGTTGCGGGCGGTGAACGAAAAATAAAAGCGATTCATGGCGCGCTTCGTGGCGGTTATGCCAATCATTTTATTACCGACCAATTTACCGCAAAACAACTACTTGAACAAAATTTCATCAATTAGTTTACAAATGTTCTGGAGTGCGATATGATGAAACCAAATCCAATTATAAAGGAGTTTTTAAAATGACAATTGCCAAAATGATCGACCATACTGCATTAAAACCAGACACTACGAAAGAACAAATTTTAACACTAACAAAAGAAGCGAGAGAATACGGTTTTGCTTCCGTATGCGTGAACCCAACTTGGGTAAAACTATCCGCTGAACAACTTGCTGGAGCAGAATCCGTAGTATGTACTGTTATCGGTTTCCCGCTTGGAGCAAATACTCCAGAAGTGAAAGCATTCGAAGTGAAAGATGCCATCCAAAACGGCGCGAAAGAAGTCGATATGGTTATCAATATCGGTGCACTTAAAGACAAGGACGACGAATTAGTAGAACGCGATATTCGCGCTGTTGTCGATGCTGCTAAAGGCAAAGCATTAGTAAAAGTAATTATCGAAACTTGCCTATTAACAGACGAAGAAAAAGTGCGCGCATGCGAAATCGCTGTAAAAGCAGGAACAGACTTCGTTAAAACATCTACAGGATTTTCAACAGGTGGCGCAACTGCCGAAGATATCGCCTTGATGCGTAAAACAGTTGGACCGAACATCGGTGTAAAAGCATCTGGTGGAGTTCGTACGAAAGAAGACGTAGAAAAAATGATCGAAGCAGGCGCAACTCGTATCGGCGCAAGTGCAGGCGTTGCAATTGTTTCCGGCGAAAAACCAGCTAAACCTGATAATTACTAATTTTGAATGAAACCCCTTTATTATTATTCTCAAATGTGGCAAAATAAGGAGAATAGATAATCTGACTGGGGGAGTTTAAATGGCTGCAACCATCCGCGAAATAGCTGAAAAGACAGGCGTTTCAATTACGACGATTTCTCAAATTTTGAATGGTAAAGGGGAACGATTTAGCGACTTAACTCGTGAAAAAGTCCTGAAAACAGCAAAAGAGATGTCTTACAAACCAAACTTTTTCGCCAAAAATATGATTGTTAGTCACACAAACACCATCGGAATGATTGTTCCGGAAGTAACGGATCCTTTTTTCTCACAAATGGTAAAAGGGGCAGAAGATTACTTAAATAAAGAAGGTTACATGATTATGCTCTGTAACTCTTCCAATGATAAAGAACGAGAAGATTTATATGTAGAAGAATTATTACATCGGGCTGTCGATGGCTTAATTATCGCCAGCCCTAATATTCTGCTTTCGGGCGTTATCAAACGTATGGAAGAGAAGCGTTCTCCGTATATTTTACTTGATCGTCAGCGGAATCCAAGGCAAGAAGGAAATATCGCAATTGATGATTTCAAAGGCGGCTATATGGAGACGGAGCATTTAATTGAACTAGGCCATACGCGCATCGGAATCATTATTTCGGATACATCTTTTTATAACGTACATGAGCGCTACGAAGGTTACTTGGCGTGTATGAAAGATTATCAACTTCCGGTAAAAGATAGCTGGATTGTCAGCGGGGACCAAACGATGAATGGCGGTTATATCGCCACGCAAAAATTACTTCAAGAAAAGCTGAGTGCCATTTTTGCAACCAATGATTTAATGGCGATGGGAACGTATCGTGCGGCGCTAGAAAAAAATATGCGCATCCCTCATGATCTTAGCGTCATCGGGTTTGATGATATTGAACTTTCCGAATACATGACTCCGCCACTTACGACAATTCGGCAACCAATCTATGGCATCGGCGAAATTGCTGCCGAACTTTTACTGAAAAATCTCCAAAATCCAACCGAGAAATTAGAGAATCGTTTACTCGATATTTCCCTAATCAAGCGTAGTAGTACAAAAAGTATTGACAACCAGTAAGGGAGTAAGTTATAGTGAGCATGTTAAGCACATGTTCTTGTTTAGTAAAACGGTTTACTTAAAAAGTGTAACCGTTCTCAATAAAGGTACATAAAATGCTAAAGTGGACAAAAAGAAAGGGTGAAGAGAAATGAGAATGGTGGATATTATTTCCAAGAAAAGGGACGGCAAAGCTTTATCAACAGAAGAAATTCAGTTTTTCATTGATGGCTATACAAATGGAGAAATTCCGGATTATCAAGCAAGTGCTCTAGCCATGGCAATCTTTTTCCAAGATATGAATGATCAAGAACGCGCGGATTTAACAATGGCAATGGTTGGCTCTGGCGATACGATTGACCTATCTGAAATCGAAGGAATCAAAGTCGACAAACATAGTACTGGCGGTGTCGGCGATACAACGACACTTGTTCTTGCTCCACTCGTAGCAGCAGTTGGCGTACCAGTTGCAAAAATGTCTGGTCGTGGCTTAGGACATACAGGCGGAACGATTGATAAACTAGAATCTATCGAAGGCTTCCACATCGAACTAGATAAGAAAGATTTCATTGACCTAGTAAATCGCGACAAAGTAGCAGTTATTGGACAATCAGGAAACCTTACACCAGCAGATAAAAAAATGTACGCGCTTCGTGATGTAACAGGAACCGTAAACTCAATTCCGCTTATTGCAAGTTCAATTATGAGTAAAAAAATCGCAGCAGGCGCAGATGCAATCGTACTTGATGTAAAAACAGGTGCTGGTGCATTTATGAAAACCGATGAAGATGCTGAAAACCTAGCACATGCAATGGTCCGTATCGGAAATAACGTAGGTAGAAATACAATGGCAGTCATTTCTGATATGTCCCAACCACTTGGCGAAGCAATCGGAAACGCTTTAGAAGTAAAAGAGGCCATCGATACACTTAAAGGCCAAGGGCCAGAAGATTTAACAGAATTAGTCCTTGTACTTGGAAGTCAAATGGTCGTACTAGCCAAACAAGCGGAGACACTAGATGAAGCCCGCGCCAAACTAATCGAAGTAATCGAAAACGGTGCAGCACTAGAGAAATTCAAAACGTTCCTTTCTAATCAAGGTGGCGATGCAAGCATTGTTGATCACCCTGAAAAACTGCCACAAGCAAAATACCAAATTGAAGTACCCGCTAAAACATCCGGTTTCGTAAGCCAAATCGTCGCTGATGAAATTGGAATCGCTGCAATGATTCTAGGCGCCGGTCGCGCAACGAAAGAAGATGAAATCAATCTAGCAGTAGGTTTAATGCTACGTAAAAAAGTGGGCGATGCTGTTAAGGAAGGCGAATCACTCGTAACGATTTTCGCTGACCAAGAAGATGTCGAAAATGTAAAAGCGAAAATCTACGAAAACATTCAAATTTCCGACCATGCAATAGCGCCAACCCTTGTTCATAAAGTTATTACAGAATAAAAGAAAGCTCCCAATTTAATTTGGGAGCTTTCTTTTTTTAATTTTCCGCAGCTTCAATCTGTTCCAACATATCCGGCGTACTTAAATCACTTCTTAAGAATTCCGTCGTTTGAGGTAATTGAAGTTCGAATTCCGTTTGTTGCGCCACTTCTACCGTTCCTTCAAGCATTTCATAATCAAATACATGACCGCCAATTTTACGCATATCATCAATAAAATGCACATGATAACCAGAAACGCCAATACCGCTAATATAAGCGGGTGTCCAAAAACCAACAATCGTACCCGTAATATATTCAAAATGGTACGTTGGTTGTTCTTTTACGGCTTCAATGAGTGGCGGATAAGGTCTTTGTTGTTTTGGTACAACGCGCGTATCCACATAACGGAAATTCCCGGTCATTTTCACTGCATAAAAAACATTCGGTCCTTGTACTAATTCTGCGATTTTTTCTTCCACCGCTTGTTTTGATGTCGGTTCGGAGACAGAAAAAGAAGTATCGGCATCAAAAAAAGTAGTGCTCGCATAAGGTGTCGTATCTTCCGGTTTTACTTTATAAGCTTGCCCATCTGACCGAATTTGAAAAGCTTCCCCGTCTAAAATAATTAATTCACCATCAAATTGGTCAAGTGTTCCTATACCAAGGTCACCGTGCTGTAATAATTCTTTGAAACTCGTTGTTCCGCTGAAAAGCCCACCAACAAGTGCTGCCATTGTAGAATGCTGAAATAATCGATTTTTTCTAACTGCGTCCATCTTTGCCACTCCTTGAATTGTTATATATGAAAAATTATTTTTAAATAATACAGTTTAATTTCTATATGTTTATTATACTACTTTATATCCGTAAACAAAAGATTTTAAACCGAATTACAAAATAAACTGTTACTATAACAGATGTATAAACTGTAATATAAAAAGAGTTCTCGCATCATACGAGAACTCTTTTTATACAAGCAAAGTGTATAGGGTTTGATTATCATTAATCGGAATATAGCTCGGGTCAAAAGCAGCAACCCGGTCAAGCAATCCTTCATAATCATTTTTATCTTGCAACAAAACACCGATAATTACAGGTCCATTACCTCGATTCACTTTTTTCGTATATTCGAATTTGGTGATATCGTCATGTGGACCGAGCACATCGTTAACAAATTCTTTCAAAGCCCCAGGACGCTGCGAGAAATTGACGATAAAATAATGCTTTAATCCTTCATGTAGGAGGGAACGTTCTTCAATTTCTTGCATCCGGTTAATATCATTGTTTCCGCCACTTACAATACAAACAACCGTCTTGTCTTTAATTTCCTCGCGGTAGGTTTCAAGTGCAGCAACGGAAAGTGCTCCAGCAGGTTCTGCAACAATCGCTTGCTTCGTATACATATCCAAAATCGTAGAACAAACAGCACCTTCAGAAACAGTTGTCACTTCATCGACTAACACTTTGGCATGTTGGAACGTTAAGCTACCAACTTCTTTTACCGCAGCACCATCGACAAATTTATCGATTTTATCTAGTGTTACGACTTGATTTTGTTTTAAAGCTGCTGTCATTGAAGGCGCGCCATCAGGTTCTACCCCGATGATTTTTGTAATCGGGCTCTTCGCTTTGAGATACGTTGCAACACCGCTAATCAAGCCACCACCCCCAATTCCAGCAAAAACATAATCTGCTTGCTCGTGTGCTTTATTTAAATCTTTGACCATCTCCACAGCAAGCGAGCCTTGGCCTGCAATAATATCAGGATCATCAAACGGTGGGATAAAAGTTTGGCCATGTGCTGCAGCAAATTCTTTCGCGGCAGTTGCAGAAGCATCAAACGTATCGCCAACTAAAACCACTTCGACATTACTACCACCAAAAAATTTTACTTGTGATACTTTTTGTTGCGGGGTAGTCGTTGGCATAAAAATCGTAGCTGGAACTGTCATTCGTTTGCACGTATATGCAACTCCTTGCGCATGATTTCCAGCACTTGCGCACACCACTCCTTTTTCCAATTGTTCCGCTGATAATCTAGAAATAGCATAAAAAGCACCACGTAATTTAAAAGAACGCACTCTTTGCAAATCTTCGCGTTTCAGATAGACATTGCAATGATATTTTTCCGAAAGATAAAAATCATATTCTAGTGGCGTATGTTTGACGACCGACTTTAAGACTTCATAGGCCTTTTCGACATCTTCTTCTGTTACTAATAAGTCAACTAATTCCATCATCCTCACTACCTTTTCTTATATTGAATCCACTTTTTGTTCATAGGCTTTAATCGCATCAATATGTTCAAATGTAATGGCGATATCATCCAGTCCATTAATAAATTTATTTTTCCACGTAGCATCAATCTCAAAAGGATAGGTGCCAACTGAACTGATAACTTGTTGGTTTGGCAAGTCAATGGTCACATTCTCTTCGGCTGCAATTTTCGCTAATTTTTCACGTGCCTCTCTGGGAAGAACGATAGGGAGCACGCCGTTTTTCGTACAATTCATATAAAAAATATCACTATAACTACCAGCAATAATTACACGAAAACGGTAGTCAAGTAGCGCCCATGCGGCATGTTCCCGTGAAGAACCACAACCAAAATTTTCGCCTGTAATTAAAATAGTCGCTTCTTGGCGGTCTAGAGCATTTAGCGGGAAATCCGGGTTTGGTTTACGATTCGGTAGATAACGCCAACTATCAAAGAGAAATTCACCAAAACCAGTCCGCTCAATCCGTTTTAGGAAACTTTTGGGAATGATTTGGTCGGTATCGATATTGTCGTTCATTAGCGCCACTGTTTTTCCAATGTGTACTTTAATTTCCTCCACTGATAACCGCCTCCTTTCGAATATCGATAAAGTGTCCATTGATTGCCGCGGCCGCAGCCATTGCTGGTGAAACGAGATGAGTACGGGCGCCTTTACCTTGCCGTCCTTCAAAATTACGATTCGAAGTAGAGGCACAGTGAACGCCGTCCGGTACTTGGTCAGGATTCATTCCTAGACACATCGAACAACCAGGTTCACGCCATTCAAAACCAGCTTCTATAAAAATTTTATCTAGTCCAATAGATTCTGCCGCATTACGAACTTGGCGGGAACCAGGGACAACGAGTGCGCGAATATTATTTTTCACTTTATTTCCTTTGACGATACGAGCGGCTTCTTCTAAGTCAGAAAGCCTGGCATTCGTACAAGAACCAATAAACACATAGCCAAGCTCGATTTCTTCTGCAGTTTGACCAGGTTTTAGCCCCATATATTCATAAGCACGCTCATAGTTCATATCTTTAATTTCCGGAAATGCTTTAGAAAAAGGAACACCCATTTCGGGATTTGTTCCCCAAGTGACATATGGTTCCAAAATACTCGCATCCATTTGGATATGAAGGTCGTATTCTGCATCGGAGTCAGTTTGGAGTGTTTTCCAGTCGCTAATTGCTTTATCCATATCAGTAGGAGCGTATTCACGACCGCGCACATATTCAAAAGTAGTTTCATCTGGCGCCATCATGCCCATTTTTGCGCCGCCTTCAATTGCCATATTGCAAATTGTCATCCGTTCTTCCATCGACATATTACGAATAGTTTCACCATAATACTCGACGGCATAACCAGTTCCAAAAGCAACACCATACGTGGCAATCAAATGCAAAATAATATCTTTCGCATATACACCTTTTGGAAGTTTGCCGTTAATTTCAATGCCCATTGATTTTGGCTTTTGTTGCCAAATTGTTTGAGTCGCAAAAACATGCTCTACTTCACTAGAACCAATCCCAAAGCCAATCGCTCCAAAAGCACCATGTGTCGCCGTATGAGAATCCCCACAAACAATCACTTTGCCAGGTTGCGTTAGTCCAGTTTCTGGTCCAACCATATGCACGATTCCTTGACGGTCACTGCCCATGTCAGCTAGCGTTACGCCGAATTCCGCGCAGTTGGTTTGCAGTGCTTCAATTTGTTTTTTAGCAACAAGGTCTTGGATGTTGAAAATATCTTCGGTTGGAACGTTATGATCCATTGTCGCGAACGTTTTATCTGGTCTGCGCAGTGGCCGATTTTCCAGTCTTAGTCCTTCAAACGCTTGAGGAGAAGTAACTTCATGAATCAAATGAAGATCAACGTATAATAATTGCGGTTCACCTTCTTTGCCATAAATGACATGACGGTTCCAAAGTTTATCAAAAAGTGTTTTCCCCATTTTATTCTCCTCCTTCAATTTGTTTTAGAACTTCATTTGTAAAGTCGGTCGTAGTAGTGTTTCCACCAAGGTCAGCGGTTAAAAATCCAGCTTGCATTGTTCTTGTAGCTGCCGCATCAATCGCATCCGCTTCTTTAAAAAGAGAGAAAGATTGGCGGAGCATCATCGACACCGAAGAAATCATCGACATTGGATTGGCAATATTTTGATTAGCGATATCTGGTGCAGATCCATGAATTGGTTCGTATAAAGATGGTCCGTTTTCCGCATGGCTAGCAGAAGGGAGCATTCCAAGTGAGCCAGTAATGACAGACGCTTCATCGCTTAAAATATCGCCAAATAAGTTTTCCGTCACGATAACATCAAATGTCGTTGGTCGTTGAATCATAAGCATTGCCGCAGCATCAATGTATAGATGTTCTAGTGTGATATCTGGGTGACGACTTGCCACTTCTTCAGCAATTTTTCGCCATAGTTTACTAGAAGCTAGCACATTCGCTTTATCCACAGAAGTAACTTTTTTATTTCTCGTCGCAGCTATTTCGAAAGCTTTCTCAATAATTCGCTCGATTTCTGCACGGGTATATGTTAAAGAATCAACTGCCGCTGACTCATCCCAATGTTTTGGTTCCCCAAAGTAAAGTCCACCAGTCAACTCACGAACAACGACAAAATCAGTGTTCTCAACAATTTCCTTTTTTAAAGGAGAAAGGTGCGTGATGGAGCTTGGGACTTGAATAGGGCGAATGTTGGCGAAAAGACCAAGCGCTTTTCGAAGTGCAAGTAGGCCATCTTCGGGACGTTTGCTCGCATTATCCCATTTTGGACCACCAATTGCTCCGAGTAAAATGGCGTCGGCGTCTTGGCATGCTTTTAAGGTGGAAGAAGGGATTGGGTCTTGTGCTACGTCAATTCCTGCGCCGCCAAAGGGATGAGATTCAATTTCAAACGTATGGTTGTATTTTTTTGCGACTGCCTCTAATACTTGAAGTCCAGAAGTCATAATTTCTGGACCAATTCCGTCGCCAGCTAAGGAAGTAATTTTATAGGTCACGTTATTTTACCTCCTCGAAATCAGCTTGCTTACTGGCGGTTTTGCTTTTGCCTGATGCTTGCAAATAAGCTTTAGCACTAGCAGTTAAAACGTCAAAATCAATACCGATACCATGGAACTCAGCGCCTTTGTCATTTTTAATGACGACATGTACTTCTGCTTGGGCATCTTGGCCGGCTGTAATTGCTTGGATACGATAATCGGTTAATTCGATGTCTTGTTTCATTAGGCGATTAATTGTGTTGTAAATCGCTTCAATGCTACCTGAACCAGTTGCTGCATCTTCTACTAGAGCGCCATCACGTTCTTCAATGCGAACAATCGCACCTTGGACGCCGCCAGTAACATATTGAACTTGCAAATGTTTTAGTTCGAAATCATCGGCTGACTCGGAAGATTGGCCGAGAATTAACGCGTGCAAGTCTTCTTCAGTTACTTCTTTTTTCGCATCTGCTAGTTGTTTGAAACGTTTAAAGGCATCTTTTTGTTCTTGTTCGGTTAGTGTGTAGCCCATTTCTTCCATGCGCGTATTGAAGGCATGTTTGCCAGAAAGTTTACCAAGAGGAAGCGAGTTTTTATCCACGCCGACAAGGGCAGGGGTGATGATTTCATACGTATCTGGGTTTTTCAGCACGCCATCTTGATGAATACCGGACTCGTGCGCGTAAGCATTACCACCAATTACGGCTTTATTACGCGGAACAGGCATACCCGACAAACGACTAATCAGATCACTAGAATTTTTAAATTGGTTCAAAACGATATTTGTTTCTGCTTGATAAAAATCTTTGCGAATATGCAGCGCGACAGCAACTTCTTCAAGAGCCGTATTCCCAGCTCGTTCGCCAATCCCATTAATTGTACCTTCGACGCGTCTTGCGCCATTTTCGATTGCAGCAAGTGCATTTGCAGTCGCCATACCAAGGTCATCATGACAATGGGAAGCGAAAGTAATATCATCAAATTGTTTAATTTCCCTACGCAAATCTTGGAATAGCTGTCCGAATTCGGTTGGGTTAGTATATCCGACCGTGTCCGGAATGTTGATGACAGTTGCCCCGGCATCAATTGCTGTTTGAACGGCCTCAATTAGAAAAGCACGATCTGACCGAGTTGCATCTTCTGGTGAAAACTGTACTACTTCGAATTTTTGTCTTGCATAACTAATGTGGTGTTTAATGGAAGCAAGAACTTCCGCCCGACTCATTTTTAATTTGTATTCCATATGCACATCGCTCGTTGCTAAGAAGATATGTATTTGCGGAGAAACAGCGTCTTTAAGCGCTTCTTCCGCGCGGTCGATATCTCCTTCAACACAGCGCGCTAGCCCTGTTACAGAACAATGTTTAATCGCTTTTGCAATGGCCTTGACGCATTCAAAATCTCCAGGAGAAGAAATCGGAAAGCCGGCTTCAATCACATCAATTCCAAGTTTTTCGAGTTGTAAGGCAATCTGGATTTTCTCCTTTACGTCAAAATTAACTCCAGGGGTTTGTTCGCCATCTCTAAGTGTAGTATCAAAAAACTGGATTTTCTTCATTCGATTTCACCTCTTGTTTTATATTAGATAGGGAAGCTTGGATTTTTCCTGCTTTCAGTATCAGTTTAAGAAAGAAACGCGTTCTACCTTAAACTCATATTGAAAAAGGATAAACGGTTGCTAGGCGAAAAACTCGCCTAGCAATCCGAATTAAGTATTAATGTTGTGGTTTGACAAATGGCATCATTTCGCGAAGTTCTGCACCAACTTTTTCGATTTGATGACCTTGTTGTTCTTTACGCATTCTATGGAATTCTTTAAAACCATTTTTGTTGTCATCAATGAATGATTTAGCAAAGTTACCATTTTGAATGTCAGTAAGTACTTCTTTCATTGCTTTTTTCGTATCGGCTGTAACAACACGAGGACCAGAAACATAATCACCATATTCTGCTGTATTGGAGATCGAGTGGCGCATTTTTTCCATACCACCTTCATACATCAAATCAACAATTAGTTTCATTTCATGTAATACTTCAAAATAAGCAAGTTCTGGTTGGTAGCCAGCCTCTACAAGTGTTTCGAAACCAGCTTGGATAAGGTGAGTTGCACCCCCGCAAAGAACTGCTTGTTCGCCGAATAGATCTGTTTCTGTTTCTTCTTTGAAAGTAGTTTCGATAACGCCAGCACGAGTTGCGCCAATACCTTTTGCATAGGAAAGGGCTGTGTCGCGTGCGTTTCCAGTGGCATCTTGGTAGATTGCGAATAGGGAAGGAACCGCGCCACCTTCGACAAATGTACGGCGAACTAAGTGACCAGGACCTTTTGGAGCTACTAGGAAAACATCTACATCACTTGGAGGATTAATTACGTCAAAATGAATGTTAAAACCGTGAGCGAAAACAAGTGAATTACCAGCTTTTAGGTTAGGTTTAATTTCATTTTCGTATGTTTCGCCTTGCGTTTCATCTGGCAAAAGAATCATGATAACATCAGCTTTATCAGCGGCTTCGCTAACAGAATAAACATCAAAACCATCGTTTCTAGCAGATTCGGCAGATTTTCCTTCGCGAATGCCGATAATAACGTTATTGCCATTGTCACGTAGATTTTGAGAATGTGCGTGACCTTGCGAACCGTACCCGATTACTGCTACTGTTTTACCTTCTAGTGCGTTGTTTTTTACTGCATCTTCATAATAAACTTTTGTCATTTTTCCTAACCTCCAACTAATTTCTTTTTATATTTCAGAATAGCAAGTGTGCTGTCCTGATGCTAGCAAAGCAACGGATTGCTCTGTAGTAAATGATTTCAACCCATTTTTTTAGGGCTTCTTGTAAAGCCAGTCACGCCAGTTCTTGCCATTTGTTTAATGCCGTAGGGACGAACCGTATCAACAAATGCATCGATTTTTTCGCTTGTACCAGTTACTTGGATGACAACATTTTTAGTGCCAACATCAATGACGGTTGCGCGAAATGGTTCGATTACTGCGTTTAGCTCGGAACGTAAGGCGGCGGGGGAATTGATTTTCAGTAAAGCAAGTTCTCGTTCAATGTGCGCGTCATCCGTAATATCGCTAACTTTAAGCACATCGATTTGTTTGTTGAGCTGTTTGGTTACTTGTTCAATTTCGTATAAGGAATCGACATGGACAACGATGGTAATCCGGGAAACATTCGGGATTTCGGTCCAGCCGACAGAGATGCTATCGATATTGTATTGGCGTCTGGAGATAACCCCAGTGATACGATTTAACACGCCAGAAGAGTTGTTTACTGTAGCGGTAATGATTCGGCGCATTTATTCCACCCCTTCCATTTGGTGATTTGGTTTGCCACTTGGAACCATTGGAAGTACTAGTTCGTCTTTTGCTACATGGACATCAATTACGATTGGTCCAGGGTGAGCGAAGGCTTTTCTCAAATCTTTTTCCAGCGTTTCCGGATTCGTTAGGCGAACCCCTTTGACGCCATAAGCCTCAGATAATTTGACAAAATCTGGTTGACTCGTGAAAATCGAATGGGAATATCTTTCACCGTGGAATTTTTCTTGCCACTGACGAACCATCCCGAGCGAACCATTATTGATAATCACCGTTTTTACATTGATTTGATAATCGTTTAAAATCGCTAGTTCTTGGTTGGTCATTTGGAAACCGCCATCGCCAACAATTGCGACTACCGTTTTATCTGGGAAAGCGAGTTGTGCCCCAACGGCTGCGGGAAATCCAAAGCCCATTGTGCCAAGACCACCACTTGTAATAATTTGATGATCGAATTGGAATGGATAAAACTGCGCCGCCCACATTTGATGCTGTCCAACATCGGTAGAAACAAGCGCTTCACCTTGCGTAATTTCACCAATTAGCTCAATAACACGCTGTGGTTTAATTTCCGCTTTTTTCGTTCTATCAAAATTAAAAGGATGACGGTTTTTGCGCGTCATATTTAATTTGTACCAATGGGATGTATCCGGATGAACCGGAAGTTCCATTTGTAGTAGTTGCGTGAGCGTTTCGTTGATATCCGCCACGATTGGAATTTGCGTTTCGATAATTTTGCCGATTTCCGCGGGATCAATGTCGATATGAGCAATGGTTGCTTTCGTGGCAAATTCTTTCGGTGCGCTTGCAAGGCGGTCATCGAATCTAGAGCCAAAATTAATCAGCAAGTCGCAATCCGTTAGCGCCATATTTGCTGCATAAGAACCGTGCATACCACCCATACCAAGGAATAAATCATGGCTTTGCGGGAAACTTCCTAGACCAAGCAGTGTATTCACGATAGGAATTTGATAGCGTTCAGCGAATTCTAGTAATTCAGCTGTAGCTCTCGCATGATTGACGCCAGCTCCGGCAAGTATTAGTGGCTTACTTGCGGCGGAAAGAGATTGCATTAGTTTTTCAAGTTGAAGTGGGTTCGGTGAATAAGTCGGTTGATAACCCGGCAGATCAATCGTATCTGGCCGGACAGACTCTGTTTGGATAATCCCCATGTCTTTTGGAATATCCACGACAACAGGGCCTTTACGACCAGTACTTGCAATATGAAAAGCTTCATTGACGATTTTTGGTAAGTCACGAACATCACGCACTTGGTAATTGTATTTAGTAATTGGAATCGTTAGCCCAATCATATCGGCTTCTTGGAAAGCATCTTTTCCGATACCAGGCGTATGAACTTGTCCGGTAAAAATTACTAATGGAATCGAGTCACTCATTGCATCCGCGATACCAGTTAGTACGTTGGTTGCACCAGGGCCACTCGTTACAACCACAACACCAGGTTTCCCAGTAACGCGAGCATAACCTTCCGCAGCATGAATCGCTCCTTGCTCGTGTCGTGTTAGAATATGCGGGATATCGCAGTCATAAAAAGCATCATAGAGAGGTAACACAGCGCCACCTGGGTAACCAAAAATCATGTCAACTTGTTGTTTTTTCAAGGCGTCAATTAAAAGTTCCGCACCACTTTTATTTTGCTTTTTTGTCGCTTTTTCATTTGTCTTCGTCGTATCAATCACGCTTATCACCTCATTTTTTAGTCGATTAAATCTTCTGGAATTTGCAAAATACCACCAGTGTGGGCGCTAGTTACAAGCGCAGTATATCTTGCAAGGTAACCAGTTTTTACTTTAGCTTTAAATTTCGGTAATTCTTTTCTTCGTTCTTCCAAAACCTCATCAGGAACATCCACGTTTAACGTCCGGTTTGGCAAATCAATCGTGATGATATCACCATCATGAACGAGTGCAATCGGACCACCAGCCGCAGCTTCTGGAGAAATATGCCCAACTGCGATACCGCGAGTAGCTCCAGAAAAGCGACCATCTGTAATCAAAGCAACATCTTTTCCTAATCCACGTCCAACAATACTAGAAGTTGGCGCCAGCATCTCCGGCATTCCGGGGCCGCCTTTTGGACCTTCGTAGCGGATAACAACCACATGCCCCTCACGAACCGTATGATTATCAATTGCCTCAACAGCCTCATCATGAGAACTAAAGCAAATCGCTTCTCCTTTGAAAACTTGTACGGAAGGATCTACGCCGCCAACTTTGATAGCAGCTCCTTTTGGTGCGATATTTCCAAACAACATCGAAAGTCCGCCAACTGGGCTATACGGATTTTCTTTTGGATGAATAACATCGGTATTATTAATTTTGGCATCAGCTACGTTTTCACGAATCGTTTTTCCAGTAACGGTAATTCGGTCTGGATGAATTGCGCCGCCAAGATCAACCAATTCTTTAACGATGGCAGAAACGCCGCCAGCCTCATGAACATCATGCATTGAGTAAGAAGAGGATGGTGCAATTTTGGAAAGGTAGGGGACACGTTTGGCGATATCATTAATGCGTTCCAAATCGTAGTCTTCAATACCAGCTTCATTTGCAAGGGCAAGAGTATGTAATACGGTATTTGTAGAGCCGCCCATTGCCATATCAAGCGCGAAAGCATCATCAATCGCATCTTTTGTAATAATGTCACGAGGACGAATATCTTTTTTGACTAAATCCATTAAATGAAAAGCAGATTCTCTAATAAGATCACGGCGTGCGTCAGAAACGGCAAGTGTTGTACCATTTCCCGGAACAGCCATACCTAGAATTTCCATTAAACAGTTCATTGAGTTTGCTGTAAACATTCCTGCACAAGATCCGCAAGTCGGACACGCATTAGCTTCCATATCAAGGAAATCTTCCTGGGACATGCTGCCATCTTTAAATGCGCCAACTGCTTCAAAAACAGAAGAAAGAGTGAGCGCTTTTCCGTGAGCTGACAATCCAGCTTTCATTGGACCACCTGAACAGAAGATAGCAGGGACGTTGGTACGAACCGACGCAAGTAGCATACCTGGTGTAATTTTGTCACAGTTTGGGATGTAGAAAACCCCGTCAAACCAGTGCGCGTTGATTACTGTTTCCGCTGCATCCGCGATAACTTCACGAGAGGGAAGGGAATAACGCATACCAATATGTCCCATGGCAATGCCGTCATCTACACCAATCGTATTAAATTCAAATGGGATACCGCCAGCTTCTCTAATTGCTTCTTTGGCTACATCCGCAAGTTCTCGCAAATGAACGTGACCTGGAACAATATCAATGTAAGAGTTACAAATAGCGATAAATGGTTTGTCCATATCACCTGGACTTTTAATTTGACCTGTAGCATGCAGCAAACTTCTTGCTGGAGCTTGTTCGACACCTTTTTTTATTTTGTCACTACGCATATGACTTTACCCCATTTCTAATTAAGAATTGTTTGCCGACACTGAATTTTTAGAATTCACTAAATAGCGTGGCATTAATTTATATGATTAAGTATCTGCTCGCTTGATAATGGCTTTTCGATGCTTGAAAACTCGAAATCTAGCTAAATAAAAAGCACCCCAATGATGAAAACAATGGGATGCTTTGCTAGAATCCCATTTAACGTAAACAGGACTCAAACTACTGTAAATTTCTACAGTGCTCAAAGTCCTTCTAGAGTAATAAAATTGTAATGACTGATTTGGTCGTTTTCATAAGTCATTATCTCCTTCGTTAAATGGTTTTATTTTTTCGATTAGTCGCACATTTTTGAAAAAAATTAATATCAAGAAATGTTATGTTAGTATTTAATATATATGGTTGCCATGCGATTGTCAATTGTTATTTTGAAAGTTTTCCGTCAGTTTGCACAATTCAAGCAACTTACACTTTTAGCAGGAATTAGTACCAGGTCTTATATTTGAAGTATAACTTAAATGGAAGCGCATTCAAAAACGAAAGGTCAAGTATATAGTCAGAATAGTTTTATTTTTATAGTTTTTGACTATTTAATTAATTATTCGGATAAAAAATCACACTTTAGTTGCGTTCTTCTATCCAATTCTGCTAAATTGAAAGTAATAAATTAGTAGGAAAGCCGGGTTTTTGTTGTGGATAATTTAGAAACAGATCGATTAATATTGATTAATTACACACTGGAAATGATTCAAGCAACGATTAATGGGACAGAAGCTTTGGAAAAGACAAGTGGCTACCATGTGTCACCTGACTGGCCAGGAATTGATTTCTTTTTTTATTTACCATATGTATTAGAAAACGTAAAAAAAGACGATAGAATGATTAAATGGACACGCCTAGTCGTTTTAAAAGAAGAAAATAAAATTATCGGCGAAATTGGTGGACAAGGAAATCCGGACGAAACGGGCGAAATCGAAATTGGCTACAGCATCGTACCGGATTATCAAAATAAAGGATATATGTCAGAGGCGCTTATAGGCATGGTTGCTTGGCTGGAGGAACAATCGGTCATTCGTCGCATATTTGCCAGAAGCTACGAGCAGAACATAGCCTCCATCCAAGTACTAAAACATAACCATTTCGTACATATAAAAGAAAAAGATACAGAAGAGAAACAAGGAAGAGTGATGATGTGGGAATATCCAATAAAACGAACCTGATTATTATTGCATCAGGAAAACCAAAAATATGGGATAAGTTGCCTGATATAGGTCCAGTAAAAGCAAGCGAGGTGTATACTGGAACATTTCATCGTTTAAGTAGAGCCTATGCGGAACAATTTGCAAATGAATATTTAATTTTATCCCCCAAATATGGTTTTTTACGACCGGACGATATTGTTTCAAAAACATACGATGTTCGTTTCACCATGAAAGGAACTGGCGCGGATACGATTCAGCTAGGGGAATTAAAGGAGCAGTGGCAGAAATTACAAATAAACCCTACCGAACCAATTCCGATGTTAGGCGGCAAAAAGTTCAGAGGGTTATTAACGAGCATTACGGCTGGTAAGCAATTATTTAGTTTCCCACTCGACGGGGCATCTGGAATTGGTGTTATGCAGCAAAATTTAAAGCAAGCTGTCGAAACAGGAATTCCATTAAATCGTACTGAGTAAAAGAAGTGCAGCTGTTATGAGTAAAAACATAACGCCCATATTGACATTTTTACGAATGAAGAAATAGATTGTTTGTAACGCCATCAAAATAGCGAGTGACAGAGTGATGATGTGTAGCATAAATCGACCTCCTAAATAGTAAGCGGAAAACTTAATTAAACAGTTTACGAACCTTCTCAAGTAACGAGATAGGTTCTTCTTCTTGTTCTACTTCTGCTTCTTTATATAAATGAATGTCTTCCTTGTTTACCGCTTTTTGACAGGCGAGGACGAGGTAAATATCTGTTTCACCTTCTAAACGAGTAACAATCGAAAATTCATGTTTACATTTTTCTGCTAATTTGATATAAGGGCGTAAAGAATTATAATGGAGTAATCCGTTTAAGAGAAGCTTGGAGTCACTATTTTCTAGTATTGCTTTTTCTAGTTCTGGAAGATATTCTTGAGTCAAAACTTCTTCTTTTGTGAGTGCGACTAAGACACGTTCGCGGTAAGTTCCTAAATATTTCTTCTTCTCAGCGGGATTGATCTCTTTTGCCCCATACATGCCTTTTTCTAAGTAGTCATCAATATTTTCAGCCATTATATGAGCTCCTTTAATTAGTTAGTTTTCCTCTCTATTCTAACATGCATAGGGGTTTTTGCAAGTAAACAAAGAAAACCAGAAATAGGCTAGAGTAGCCATATTTCTGGTTTTTTGATTAATCGATCGGGAACCACTGGAATCCGTCGCGTTGAATGAGGTCGTCTGCTTCTTTTGGCCCCATTGAACCGGATTTGTAGTTCGGGAAATGATCTTTCGTATTTGTCCAAACATCTGCTATATGGTCGATAAAGTTCCATGATAGCGATACTTCATCCCAGTGAGAGAAGTAAGTCGCGTCACCGCGAAGACAGTCTAGAATCAATTTTTCGTAAGCCTCAGGTGTGTTCATGCCGTCTGGAGAGGAATGAATATAATTCAAGTTGACTGGCATCGTAACCATACCTTGACCAGGTTCTTTTACGTTCAAATGAAGTGTAATACCTTCGTCCGGTTGGATATGAATAACAAGCACATTACCACCAAGTGATTGTTGTTGCCCGAATAAGTTTAGTGGGACATCTTTAAACTGAATCGCAATTTGCGTTGTTTTCTTCGCAAGACGTTTACCAGTGCGAATGTAAAATGGTACGCCAGCCCAGCGGAAATTATCGATTTCAAGCTTGGCTGCAACAAATGTTTCCGTATTGGAATGAGGATCCACATTATCTTCTTGACGATAACCTTTTAACTCTTTGCCATCGACTTCACCGGGACCATATTGACCACGGATAAAGCTTTGATGCACTTCTTTTCCTTCAAAAACGCGTAAAGAACGAAGCGCGCGAACTTTTTCATGACGAATCTCGCGAGTAGATAAGTTAATCGGTGGCTCCATTGCAAGTAAAGAAACAATTTGTAAGATATGGTTTTGAACCATGTCTCGAAGCGCACCACTTTCATCGTAATAACGCCCACGATCTTCCACTCCAAGTACCTCAGTTAAAGTAACTTGGATGTTATCGATGTAACGATTATTCCAAAGTGATTCAATGATGGAGTTTGCAAAACGAATAACCGAGATATTTTGGATCATTTCTTTTCCTAAATAATGGTCAATACGATAAATTTCATCTTCCTTGAAAGCTTGACGAAGTGAATTGTTTAATTCTTCCGCACTAGCTAAATCATGGCCGAATGGTTTTTCGATAATTAAACGATGGAAACCGTCTGTATCTACAAAACCTTCAGATTTAATGCGACTTGCGATAGTTCCAAAGAAATTTGGCGCCATTGCAAGATAGAAAAGGCGATTGCCATCTAATTCGTATTTTGCATCTAATTCATCAGATAAATCTTTTAAAGTTAGATAAGATTCTTTATTTGTCACATCATGAGATTGATAGTAGAAGTGAGAAGCAAATGCATCTGCGTCTTTTTCAGAACCGTCAATGTCTTTGATAGACTCTTTTACTTTATCACGGAAGAAATCGTTACTCCATTCACGACGAGCCGTTCCAATAACGGCAAAATTGTCGCCAAGAGATCCCTTACTGTACAAATGATATAGCGAAGGGTAAAGTTTGCGATTTGCCAAATCTCCCGTACCGCCAAAAATAGTAATCAGTGCTTTTTGTTCTAACTCATCTGTCATACGTCATTTACCCTCTTTCTTATTCTCTTAATGGCAAAAATTAACTGCTAAGAAAAAGATTTCTTAGTTTGAAAAGGACTCCACAAAAAAAGGCCTTATTAAATGAGCTATTAATTTTCCTCATTAGTCCATACTATTTTATCCATAAAGAAGCATTTGTGCAACTGTTTGATTCGAATATTTTTTTAATTTGACAGTTATTTCTGAATTATAAGGGTTTTTAGCATGAAAATGTTTATTTCCTGTTCGTTTAAGAATGTGATAAAATAAGACACGAACTGAGAAGGGAATGGAACAAAATGGAACTTGTTTTTTTAGGAACTGGAGCAGGCGTACCGTCGCGAGGCCGTAATGTCACATCCATCGCACTTTCAATGTTAAATGAACGAAATGCAATTTGGCTTTTTGATTGCGGGGAAGCAACACAGCACCAAATCATGCGAAGCCAAATTAAACTAAGTAAACTAGAAAAAATCTTTATTACTCACATGCATGGAGATCATATTTTTGGACTGCCAGGCTTATTAAGTAGTCGTTCTTTTCAAGGAGGGGACTCTAATTTGACTATTTACGGTCCTGCCGGAATAGCAGAATATGTCGAAACTTCCTTAAGACTCAGTGGAACAAGACTTACATATAAAATTAATTTTGAAGAAATAGATCCAGGTGTCATTTTTGAAGATGAGATGTTTTTAGTTACAGCTGACGATCTTGATCACGGGGTACGTAGCTTTGGTTACCGTATTGTCGAAAAAGATAAACAAGGTGCACTCAATGCTGAAAAATTAAAAGCGGACGGCGTCGAAGCGGGACCAGTTTTTCAAAAGCTGAAAAACGGCGAAATCGTAACATTAGCTGATGGACGCGTCATTGATGGTAAAAATTATATTGGTGAGCCGCAAAAAGGGAAAATTATTAGTATTTTTGGTGATACAAGAGAAACCAGTAGTGAACTAGAATTAGCATTGAATGCCGATATTTTGGTTCACGAAGCAACATTTGAAGGCGATAAGGCAAAAATGGCAGGAGAATATATGCATTCGACAACGCTTCAAGCAGCCAAGCTTGCTAAAACCGCCAATGTCAAAAAATTAATTTTAACCCATATCAGCTCAAGATATGATCGAGATGCAAGTAAAGAACTATTAATAGAAGCAAAAACTATTTTTGAAAATACTGAAATAGCTTATGATTTAGCTGTTTTTCAAGTAGGAGAGTGACAAAATGAACCCTTTTTTGAAGAATAAAACGGTTTTAATTACTGGGGCTTCTAACGGTCTTGGAGCTGAAATCGCAAGACAAGTAGCTATGTCCGGTGGTAATGTTATTATAACAGCTAGAAGTACGAAAAAATTAATAGAGTTACAAAAAGATATACATGATAATTTTTCAGTAGAAGCGACTTATTTTACTTTAGATATGACTGATTTTGAGCAAGTGAAACAAGTCAGCGCAGAGATAAATGCATCGTATCAAATTGATGTATTAGTCAACTGTGCAGGTTTTGGTTTATTTGAAAACGCGATAGATATTCCATTTGAGACAATTGAAAAAATGTTTGATACGAATGTACTTGGCTTAATTCAACTCACACAACTGATTTTACCGCAAATGCAAGCGCGCAAAGCTGGACATATTATTAATATTGCCTCCCAAGCCGCTAAAATCGCTACACCAAAATCAACCGTTTACTCAGCCACGAAATATGCAGTTTTAGGTTTTTCAAATGCACTTCGTTTGGAACTAATGCCAGATAAAATCAATGTTACAACGATCAATCCTGGTCCAATTGCCACGAACTTTTTCGATGTAGCGGATAAATCAGGCAACTATTTAGAAACAGTTGGCAAATTAGTGTTAAAGCCAGAAAAAGTTGCGCATAAAACAGTGCAAATTATGGGAACTAAGCGCCGCGAAATCAATTTACCTTTTGTGATGAACATTGCAACACGACTTTATCAAGTAATGCCACAAGTTATCGAATTCTTCGGTAAAGGTGCGTTTTTAAAGAAATAAAACGGAAGAAAATACCTTATGAAAATAGGGTATTTTTTTCTTGTAATTAATGAGGATAACCTTTATAATTGAATAAGAACGCTTGTTCGTTTTGAGGGAGATGCAGTTATGGATACGAGTAGAAAAATTATTCATATTGATATGGACGCTTTTTATGCATCTGTGGAACAACGCGACCATCCTGAGTTCCGAGGGAAGCCACTTATTATTGGTGGAGACCCTAATAAACGCGGAGTTGTTGCGACTTGTTCTTATGAAGCGCGCAAATTCGGTGTGCATTCAGCTATGCCCACCAGGCAAGCTGCTAAACTTTGTCCGAATGGCATTTTTATTCACGGCAATATGGCTCATTATGTAGAGGTTTCTAATCAAATCCGCGAGATCTTTTCCAGATATACGGATATTATCGAACCGCTCTCTTTAGATGAAGCTTATCTGGATGTAACTGAAAATAAAAAAGGAATGAAATCCGCCACAATGGTTGCACGCGAGATCCAGCAAACGATTTACCAAGAGCTTGGTCTGACTGCTTCTGCCGGCGTATCATTTAATAAATTTATCGCAAAAATCGCTTCTGATTTTAAAAAACCTGCTGGCATTACAGTAGTTGCACCAGAAGAAGCAGAAGCCTTTTTAGAACAAATACCAGTTACTAAATTTTATGGGGTAGGAAAAGTAACCGCAGAAAAATTGCATCGTTTAGGAATTGAAACAGGGGCGGATTTGAAGAAGTGGAGCGAGTGGGACCTTATTCGCGAATTACACAAACATGGATATCATTTATATCGACATGTTCGAGGTCGTTCTAACAACATTGTGAATCCGCATCGTGATCGCAAATCCGTCGGTAAAGAAACTACTTTTGAATTTAATGTCTTAGATAGCCGAGTTCTCGAACAAAGCCTCATGCAATTCGCCAAAAAAGTAGAAGAACGGCTCATTAAACTACAAAAACACGGTAAGACGGTAGTACTAAAACTACGCTACAGTGACTTTACAACAATTACTAAGCGCCTTACTTTAAACGAATATACTAATGATGCAAGTCAAATTTATCAAGCGGCAGCCCTTCTTTTAAGAGAAAGCTATACTGGTCAGGATAGTATTCGGTTGATTGGGCTTACTGTAACCAATTTAAAACCCGTTTATTTTGAAAATTTACGTTTAGAAGGACTTTAAAAAAGAAAAGGACACCCAGCCTTTTCTTTTTTTACGCTTATAGATTATAACCTTTAAAAAAATCTTGACTAATTCATTATGATGTTATACACTGAAAATGACGAAAGGTTATAATGTTTCTTGATTATATTATTGCAAATGTTATAATGAATCAAAAGATAACTTTTCGGGAGGAATGGAACTAATATGAAAAAATTAAATAAATCATCTTCTACACCACTTTATATGCAACTGAAAAATCAACTACAAGAGAAAATTGAACAAGATATGTCTGTTGGAGATTTACTTTTGACAGAAACAGAAATTGAAAAGATGTATCATGTTAGCAGGATGACAGTTCGAAAAGCGATAGAAGAGCTGGTAAATGAGGGAATTGTAAGTAAACAACAAGGAAAAGGAACATTTGTGAGTCAAACAAAGACTACACAAGGACTTGGACGGATTTTTAGTTGGTCAGAGGAAATGAAACTACAACATAAAGAATCTAAGACTATCAGTGTAGAAATTTCTGCAGCAATCCCGTCAAAAAAAATTCGTACAGCACTCCAATTAGGCAAGCATGAAGAAGTAACTTGTATTAGACGCGTGAGAGAAATTGATGGTGAACCTGTTGCAATTATGATTAATTATTTACGCGCCAAATATGTTCCTGGTTTATTAGAGAATGGTTTGAAATCAGATTCCCTTTACCATGATTTGGAAGAAATTTATCATATTAGTTTAGTACATGCAGATGAAATTATTACAGCAAGATTATCTACCCCGATTGAATCTGCCTTGCTTGCAGTTCCAGAAGACTCTGCGGTGCTTCATGTGCGACGTACTTCCTATATGAAAGGCAATACCCCAGTGGAAGTGGTGGATATGGTAGCTCGCGGAGATAGGTACCAATATTTGGCTGAATTAGAAGGTAGAACTAAAAAACATATCATATAGAAAAGGAGGAAGTCATATTGTTACCAATTACTTTAGAACAAATTGAATTGGATGTGGAGGTAGAAAGTCCGGTAGATGCTATCAGAGCTGCCGGAAATCTCTTAGTAAAAACTGAAAGCGCTTCATCTGATTATGTAGATGCAATGGTAGCTAGTTATGAAAAATTAGGTCCTTATATAGTCCTAGCACCACATATTGCAATTCCACATGCGCGGCCCGAACACGGGGTGAAAAAACAATGCATGTCAATTGTTCGTTTGAAAAAACCGATTAAATTTGGGCACCCAGCCAATGACGATGTGAGTCTGGTTATCGCAATTGGAGGTGTAGATACCAATTTCCACATCAAAATGCTCCAAGCGCTTAGTGAATTATTAACCGATGAAGATAAATTAAAAAGATTAAAAACAAGTACCGATAAAGCGGAAATCTTATGCACCATTAATAAGGAGGAAAAATAGTGGAAATTTTAACGGTTTGCGGAATGGGATTTGGAACTAGCTTGATGTTACTCATGGAAATTCAAGATATGGCAAAAAAACATGGCTTTACAGTTGGAGGGGAGGCAACGGATTTAAGTAGTGCGAAGGGGAGAAAGTGCGACATGATTGTTGCTTCCAGTGAAATAGCCAAAGAATTAGCAGAGGAAGAAGTCAAAGTTGTCCCAATCATTAATATTCTCGATAAAAAAGAAATAGAAGAAAAAGTTTTGCCAGCTATCAAACAATACTTTGCTTCATAAAAAAGGAGGATGAAGATGCTTACTTTCATCACAGAAATTTTTTCTACGCCAGCTTTTATTTTAGGAATTATAGCCGCTATTGGGTTAATTGCCTTAAGGAAAACCGGTTCTGATATTGTAAAAGGAACATTAAAAACGATTTTTGGTTTTATTATGCTACAACAGGGATCCGCGATTATTGTTGGAAGTTTAATTCCATTTAGCACAATGTTTGAAAATGCTTTTCAACTTAAAGGGGTGGTTGCAGAAGATAATGCTATTGCAGCTGCTGTCCAGCAAATTTTAGGAACGGAAACGTCTTTAATTCTTGTATTTGGTTTTATTATTAATGTTATTCTTGCTAGAACAACCAGATGGAAATATATTTTCTTAACAGGGCATATGATGTTTTCCTTCGCAGCTACAATGGCCATAGTATTCGATCAAATGGGCTTTAATAGCTGGCAAATTATTTTGTTTGGTTCTATCGCACAGGGTATTTCGAGTATTGTTTTTCCAGCACTCGCACAACCTTTTGTACGCAAAGTGACAGGAAATGATCAAGTCGGTTTTGGCTTTTGGGGCAGTTCCCTTGTCTGGGCGACCGGTTGGCTTGGAGGGAAATTAGGAAATAAAGCTAATTCTACAGAAGACTTAAAAGTACCTAAAAAACTAGATTTTTTGAAAGAAATGTCTGTTTTAATGGGGATTGTTATGGCAGTGATTTATATATTTACTTCTTTCTTTGTGGATGAACCGGTGATGAAAGAATTAGCTGGCACACAAAGTAATGTATTATTCGCAATATTGCAAGCATTCACTTTTGTTGTCGGAATATTGATACTACTTCAAGGGGTCCGGATGTTTTTAGGTGAATTAGTTCCAGCGTTTAAAGGTATTAGCGAGAAAATTGTTCCCGGCGCAATTCCAGCTCTTGATGTTCCCGTTTTCTATTCATTCGCACCTACTGCAACGACCATTGGTTTTTTATGCGCAGTAGTTGGAGGGCTTGGAGCGACACTAGTTTCTACCATGCTTCCCGTTGTCGTACTTCCGTCTGTTATCGGATTGTTTTTTATGGGCGGAGCGGCTGGTGTATTTGGAAATGCAATGGGTGGTAGACGAGGAGCCATTATTGCTGGTTTATTATTAGGATTTATTTTTCAAATGATTGTAGCAATTGCTTATCCAATTTTAGGATTAGATGGTTATGGCATTCAAGGATTATGGTTTGCTTCGACGGATGCAATCATTGTTATCGTCATTATTCGATTAATTGGAGCATTATTTGGAATAGCACTTTAAAAAAATATAGGAGATGGTTTTAAATGGAAAAGAAAATAAGAACGGTTCTTGGTGACATCTCGAAAGAAAGCCTTGGTTTCACATACTCACATGAACATTTGTGGTGTTGTCCACCTTCAGTACAGAAAGACCGTGATTTTGAATTAACAGATTATGAGTCCTCCTTAGAAGAATTAAAAACATTTCAATCTATTGGAGGTCAAACACTCGTAGATGCTTCGACGCTGGATTATGGTCGTGATGGAAATAAACTAAAAACTATGTCTGAAGAATCTGGCGTGAATGTTCTTGGTGTTACAGGATTTAATAAACATATTTATTTCCCGGATTGGGTACAGGAGGAAAGCATTGAACAAATTACAGATCGATTAATTTTTGATATTGAAAAAGGAATGGATGGTTCCGATGCTCGTGCAGGGATTTTGAAGTCAGGTTCATGGTACAACCTCATTCATCCATTAGAGAACAAAGTAACACGAGCTGTTGCATGGGCTCAAAAAGAGACTGGTGCACCAATTTGGTTGCATACAGAAGCTGGCACAATGGGGCAGGAAATGCTTGCTATCTTAGAAGAAGAAGGCGTGAATATGGAGCTGGTAGCTGTTGGACATAGCGATCGCAATGCAGATCCGTACTATCATCTGAAATTAGCTGAAAAAGGGGCTTATGTTCAGTTTGATGGTTGTGGAAAAGTAAAATACTATCCTGATAGTACAAGAGTTGAACTAGTGAAAAATATGCTTGAAAATGGTTTTGGGGATAAATTACTCATCTCGGGAGATATGGGAAGAAAAAGTTATCTGCACGCATATGGTGGCGGTCCAGGATTTCGTTTTATAAAAACAAAATTTATTCCAAGGCTTTTAGAAGAAGGCGTAACGGAGCAACAAATACAAACTATATTTTATGATAATCCAGCCAACTGGCTAGCCAAATTTTAGTAAAGGAGTGCGTGTGATTTGTTAACTATGGAGAAAGACCAATTGATGGCAATTATTCGGGATGTAGCAAAAGAAGATGTTATTCCGATTGTAGAATTACTTTTAGAAGAAGGAATTACAATGCTGGAAGTCTCATTAAGTAATGAAACAAAAGGATTAGCTTGTTTAGAAGCCGTAAGTCAGCATTTTTCAGCTAAGCAATTGACAATTGGGGCTGGTACAGTTGTAGAAAAAAACAAATTCAAAAGGTGAAACAAGCAGGAGCAACGTTTATTATGACTCCAGGCTTTGAAAAAAGTATTGTAGAAGAATGCATAAAACAAGACATAGCTGTTTTTCCAGGAGTATTTTCCCCAGGCGAAATTATGGAAGGAATACAATTAGGCATAGAAATTTTTAAAGTTTTTCCGGCTGGAACACTTGGACCGACTTACATTAAAAATTTGAGAGGTCCATTCCCTAATATTCATCTAATGGCAGTTGGGGGGATAGACGCAGGAAATATCGCAGAATTTAAAGCGGCGGGGTGTAATTCTTACGCTATTGGAAGTGAGCTTGTTCCACGCGGCGCCACGAAGACCATGCTCAATCAAATAAGAGAAAATGCAAAAGCTTTTCAAAGATAGGATGGATGTAAAATGGTGCAATCAGCCAACAAAATAATAAACATGACACGAGATGAAGTGGAAAAAGCGATAACTGATTTTCCAGTCGCAATTTTACCACTCGGAGCAACAGAGCAACATGGACATCATTTACCACTTGGAGTTGATATATTTTTAGCAGACCATTTAGCAGAATTAGTATCGGAAAAAACAGGAGCAGTAGTTATTCCACCAATGCCATTTGGCTATTCTTGGGTATGGCGTGATATTCCAGGAACGATCTCTATTCAACAACATCATGTCGAAGCAATTATTAAAGATGTCGCACACAGTGTTTCTCGCTATGGTGTCAAAATGCTTGTCTTAATAAATGGACATGATTCTAACAATAACTCGATGAAATATGCTGTTAGAGAATTAGCAGATGAGTTAGAAATGCCTGTTATGTATCTATTCTATCCATCTCTTTCTGAAGTAATGGAAAAGAATTGTGAGTCTGGTACATGGCACGGAATGATTCATGCCTGTGAATTTGAAACCTCTTTAATGCTTGCGACTAAAAAAGAATTAGTGCAAATGAAAAAGGCAGTTAGAGAATATCCCGAAAAACCAACTCTTTATGGGAAAACAACTATTTCGCTAGGTGATTTAAGCAAAAGTGGTGTATATGGTGATGCTAGTCTTGCCACAGAGGAGAAAGGGGAACAGATGATAGAACTGTTTGCAGAAAAGATGACAGCACTTCTTTTAGAAGGTTATGGTTATTTAACTAAATAAAAGGGATGAAAAAACCCCACTCTTTTTCGTAAGAGTGGGATTTTGTTTATTTCATTTCCAGTAAACGTTCTTTAAGTTCTTGTTCCATTGTTACAAGTTCTTTCTCAGCTACGGCACGTTTAGCACGGCCTTCTTGTTGGATTTTAAGCGTTTCTTGCAAGGTTTCGATTAAGCTAGATTGGGTTTCTTTAAGTGTCTCGATGTCCACGATACCTCTTTCATTTTCACGCGCTGTTTCGATAGCGTTTGTTTTTAGCATATCAGCGTTTCGTTTGAGAAGTTCGTTGGTTGTTTCAGAAACTTGGCGTTGTGCTGCCACAGCTTGTTGTTGACGGAGCAAGGTAAGCGCAATGGCCACTTGGTTTTTCCAAAGTGGAATCGCAGTCATAATAGAAGACTGAATTTTTTCAGCGAGTGCTTGGTTTGTATTTTGGATTAAGCGAATTTGCGGTGCTTGTTGGATAGTGATTTGACGGCTTAGACGTAAATCATATACTCGTTTATCTAGACGATCAGCAAATTGTGTTAAGTCATTCACTTCTTGGTAATCCATTTGGTCGCCCGTTTGTTCCGCTTTTTTGCGAAGTTCTGGGAGCATTTTTGTATTAATTTCTTCTAATTTTAGTTCTCCAGCAGCAATGTAAATATTAAGTGCTTGGAAGTAATCTTTATTTTTATCATAAAGCTGTTCTAGGAAAGAGTTATCTTCCATTAAACGCTTTTTGGAATGTTCCAGTTTTAACGCGATGCGGTCAATTTGGGTACCAATTTTTTGATATTTAGAAGTAATTTCGTTGATGGATTGTTTTACTCGGTGGAACATTTTAGTGAAGACATTTTTATTGCGAGCGGCAAGTTCATCAGGATCCGCTTCTTGCAAACGATACATTAAATCGCTAATAATATCGCCAATTGGTCCAACATCTTGCTTTTGTACATGTGCTAACATCGAATGAGAAAAATCATGGAGTTTGGCTTGGGCCGGAGCTCCGTATCCAAGAATCGCTGCTTGATTTCCAGGTTCGATTTGTTTGGATAACTCTAATGCTTGTTTTTTATTTGTTTCAGTAAGCATATCGACAAGGCGGGGAGCTGCATCTGTTTCATTATTTACGATGCTTGCAGCTGATTCACCATCTGATCCAAACGGGTTAGCAAGGAGATCATCTAACGTTTGGTTGAATTCTTTCTCAACTACTAAATCTTTTAATTCATTTGTTTGTTCACTTGGCTTGTTCTCGGTCATCTTTTGTACCCCTTTCAAATTTCTTTTTCTGTTTAGAAATGGAGTTTTTCGCTACTTCTAGTTCGAAGTCAAGGTTGTTCACATCTTGATTCAAAAGTGTAAATAAATCCTTTTCAATAACACGACTTAAATCATTTAAAAGTGTACGCGTATCAGAAAGTGTTTGATATATTTTTTTGTCTTTTACGGGTTGTTTTTCTAAGAAAGCATATTTTTCAGTTAGCTCCACTAAAGAGTCAAGATGGGAGAAAAAGAAATCTTCTGCTTCATAAAAACGCTTTGGTTCATCTTTTACGATGCCATAAATTCTTTTTGTAAGTAAAAGCGTTTTGTTACGCTCTTGGAAAGAATATAACGCTTTGTTTTGTGTCATGATTTTTTGAAGGCGGATAATTTTCACACGTGCCTCTTCTAAGTTAGTGCGAATATATTTATATTCTTTCTTGGTTAATCCAGTTGCAATCATTTGCGCACGGTCCCCAGCTTTAGATGAAAAGAAAAATAGGATAGCCGCAACAGCGATTACAATTGCTGCAATTACCAAGCCACTATGAATTAGTGAAGTGAGAATACCAGCCAAAATAATGACAAGGAAAATAGAACCTGTGAATGCTAATATCTTTTTAAAAACGGTCATTATACATCTTCTCCTTTAAGTACCTGTTTAAAAGGTCCGCTTTTCTTATAGTAAATTTTTCTAAAAATAAAGATTGATGGAAAGTAACCTACCATTTAAGTATATTTTGTAAGCGAATGCTAGGCAAGTTGAATGGTTTTTATATTTTAGAAATTGTCCTTTATTTGTTCTTATCATACCATATTTAGAAAATAGATGTTATCAGTCGTGCGATGTAAATTAAACTCGGACTTAGTTATGTTATAATGAAAAAAAACGAGGAGTAGGTGGCAGAAATGGACTCACTAGAAGAAAAAACACTTCATACAGAACAGATTTTTAGCGGCAATATTATCGAACTACAAGTAGATGATGTAGAGTTGCCAAACGGAGAAAAGAGCAAGCGTGAAATTGTTAAGCATCCTGGTGCTGTAGCAATTATACCTTTTTCAGAAGATGGAGGAATGTATTTAGTAGAACAATATCGAAAACCACTTGAGAAAACAATTATTGAAATTCCCGCTGGTAAAATGGAGCCAGGGGAAGATCCGCTCGTGACTGCAAGACGAGAGCTAGAAGAAGAAACTGGTTTTCAGTCCGATGATTTAACATATCTCACTTCTTTTTACACATCTCCTGGATTTGCCAATGAACTTTTACATATATATGTAGCCCGTGACCTCCGGAAAATGGAGCAACCATTGGCGCAAGATGCAGATGAATTTATTAATTTAGTCAAAGTAACTCCAGAAGAAGCAGAACAATTAATAGAACAACAATTCATTCATGACGCAAAAACAATGTACGCGATGCAGTACTGGAAATTACAACTATTAATAGAAGAAAATGAATAAACCGGTTGAAAAAACTTCTTTGGGAACACTTGGCATAAAGAATGGAAATGTGGTATCATAAACATGAAAAGAGAGCCATGCAAGAACATGACCCTCAAACGTAAGCCCATTTAAGATGGCAGCTAGTTTAATATGTTATAAAAATAACCACTAAACCGTCCAAAGTTTATGAGTGGTTATTTTTTTGTGTTATTTTGACTGTTTAGTAACAACATTAAAGTTGTAAAAGCGACTGCAAAAGAGAGTGCTTCATAAACGGTCATGGGTTATCCTTTCCAGGAGTTCCTAACAAAAAAGCCATAGGCATCCCCCTTTCATGTTGAAAGAGTTAGCCACCACCATAAACTTTCTTACATACTGTATTATATCACCTGGAATATAGTTATTCTATCCGGAATAACGCAATTATTGAAATTAGCATTATCAAGCTAAAAGTGATTTTTTAAAGACTTGAGCTGGCATGAAAACAGTAATTTGGATACTTTTACTGGATACAGTCTTACAGATTTTTATTGTGTTATAGTTCGTAATTGACTACCTGGTCAAAAGAGATTATACTCTAGTTGACTAAGTGGTCAATTTGAGTGTGGAGGAGAGAACATGGAAGCAATTAAAGTGGAGTCGCTCACAAAAAATTACCATAAAAAGCGAGCAATTGAAAATGTAGATTTGTCAGTAAATGAAGGCGAACTATATGGTTTTATCGGTCCGAATGGTGCGGGGAAATCAACGACAATTAAAGTCTTACTGAATTTTATTTATGCGACGAGTGGGGGTGCGACGATCCTCGGAAAAGATGTGGTGAAAGACTCCGCTGAAATCAAAAAAATGGTCGGTTATGTGCCGAGTGAAGTTCGCTATTATCCACAAATGACAGCAAATGATATTATCCACTACGCTGCCAAATTCCACCATATTGAAAATGCAACACAAAAAATGAATAAATATTATGAAATGTTTTCGATTGATCCAAAAAAACGCTTTGGAGAAATGTCGCTTGGAAATAAGAAAAAAGTAGCAATTGTTGCTGGACTTATTACTGAGCCGCAATTATTTATTCTGGATGAACCGACGAATGGCCTTGATCCGTTAATGCAACATTATTTATTTAAAGAAATGACTGAGCGAAATAAAGAGGGAATGACGATTTTCCTTTCTAGTCATAATTTACGTGAGGTGCAGGAATATTGTACAAGAGCTGCTTTTATTCGAAATGGGAATATTATCGCGGTGGAAGATATCGCTAATCAACAAATGACGGGTAAAGTGATTGCGCTGAAAGGAACAAATTTGCCACTGGAAAAATTGACGAATGCGGGCGCAAGAATTATCGAAAAGGAAATGGGGAAAGCGCGGCTTATTTTTGATGACGATATTAAGACGATTTTGCCATTATTACAAGAAAAAGAAATTACGGATTTAACCATTACGAATCAAGAGCTGGAAGATAAATTTATGACATTATACGAAGGGGGAGAAATCAAGTGAACATCCTACACATTGAATGGAAAACGCGAATAAAGAGTCTGGTTGTTTGGGCAGTTGTGGTGATTGTGATTTTAGGTGTGTTTATGGCTTTCTTCCCAAGTATGCAAAGTAGCGGGATGCAAGATTTAGTGAATACGAAAATGAATGCACTTCCGCAAGATATGATGAAAATTTTGCATATGGATTCGATGGCGGATTTAACGAATATTGATGCGTATTTTGCTTATGTTTTTCAGTATATTTTTATTGCAGCTTGTGTGTACGCAGCACTAATTGGTGCGCAGGCCTTGATAAAAGAAGAAACAGATGGAACAATTGAATTTTTATATGCGCAGCCAATTACGCGGTCTAGCCTTGTTTTTTGGAAAATGATTGGGAATTTATTATCATTTGTGGCTTTTTGGGTGATTACTTTTTTAGCATCGGTGGCGCTAGTTCTTTTCTTGAAGCCGAGTGGGGTTGACGGTGGTAATTTAGTGATGGAGCTTGTACGAGTGTTTTCTAGTGAGTTGCTGGTGGCTGCTGTATTTATGAGTGCTGGTTTTATGGTTTCATCGGTGCTTCGTTCCGCTAAGCAAGCTTCTCCAGTTGCACTTGCGCTTGTGTTCTTAACATATATTTTAGGAATTATGGCTGGCTTAAATGATAAGGTCGATTTCTTCAAATATTTTTCACCAATTAACTATGCAATTCCGTCTGAGATTATGGATAAAGGGATTACAGGAACCAATGCACTGATTTCTTGTGGGGTGATTGTTGTGATGGTTGCTATGACATTTGTTATTTATAAGAAAAAGGATTTGAAAGTATAATGGATGAAAAACGATTAAAAATTTTAGAAGCAGCAATGGGAGAATTTACGGAAAAAGGATATCAGGCAGCTAGTACGAATAAAATTTGCGAAAAAGCTGGTGTTTCCAAAGGGTTGATCTTTCACTATTTTGGTTCTAAAGAAAAGCTTTATATTGCGGCGGTTAGTTATGCGGTTGATTTTGCGACCAATGAGGTTCGTTTGGAAGGGGAACATTGGGGAGACTTTGTCGAAATGGCGATTTGGTCAACGAAGATGAAACTGGATTTTAATCGCAAGTTTCCGGCGGTATTTGGCTTAATTATGCAAGCTTATGGAAACCCGCCAGTAGAATTAAAAGGTAAGCTAGATGGCTTTTTTGATAAGGCAATTGAGCGGTCAGAGGCGCAAATGAATCAAGTTTTAAGTGAGATGAAGTTGAAAAAAGATGTGAATATGGATGCAGCGCGTAAAGTGATGGCAGCTCTTTTTAAACATATTACGGAGATTAGTACAGTTTATTTGCAGAGTCATCCGAATGCGACGATGGAAGAATTTGTTCCGCTTGCGAATGACTTTACGGAAATGATGCGAATTGTCGAATTTGGGATATGCGAAGAAAAAAAGGATTTGGGCGAGTGAGCCCAAATCCTTTTTTTAACCAATAAAGCTTTCGTGATGCGTGCTAATCATCGCTTCATCTGCGGCAGTTGGTTCTAAATATTTTTTCGCACTATTAATCGCGATGGGCCCTTCATGCAGTCCTGCTGCGATAATGCGTATTTTTCGAGGGTAGGTGGCACTATCTCCACAAGCAAAAATACCAGGAACCGTCGTCTTCATTTCATCATCCACGACAATGCCAAAATCGGCTTGTTTAAAGCCCCATTCCGCCATTGTTCCAAGGTCTACTTTCACCCCATGATTAATGAAAAGTGCCTCGGTTTCAATTGTTTTCGTAGTCTGCGTTTGATTACAGCAAACGGTAATCTCAGTTAGTTGGTTGTTCGTTCCGATTAGTTCGCTGATTTCATGATGGATATGGATTTCGACGCGAGAATTTTTCAGTTCACGAACACTTTCCTCGTGGGCTTTAAAATCTTCGCCGCGATAAATAAGGTGTACTTGTTTGGCAATTGGTTCAAGCGTCTGCGCCCAGTCGATAGCAGAATTTCCTCCACCAGAAACCACCACTACTTTATCGCGGAATTGCTCGATATTTTTGACATCATAATGGATTGCAAATGGAAAATCTTCAGCATGTAGAGCTTCAAGCTTATTGACCTCAAACGTACCACTACCTGTAGCAATGACAATTGTTTTTGAAAAATGAATCGAACCGTTATGCGAAGTTAATTGAAAGGTGCCATCTGCTAGTTTGGTCACATCTACAACTCGCTCACTGCAAACAATAGTTGGATGAAACGTTTCTGCTTGTTGTTTTAAATTTGCGACAAGATTTTCGCCGGTAATGGCGGGAATACCACCGATATCGCGAATGATTTTTTCTGGAAAAAAGTAACGAACTTTCCCGCCGACAGCAGGTTCAGCATCGATAATTTTTGTTTTCATGGAACGAAGCCCACTATAAAATGCGGAGAATAGGCCAATGGGACCGCCGCCGATAATGGTTACATCATAAACCTCATTTGGCAATGGAATCAAGCTCCTTTACAATTTCGCATCCGTTGCAAGTTTCGTATGGAAGGCAAAGAGGGACACCGCTGCGGGGGTCAATTAAAATATCTGCTTTGATATTAAAGACATCCTCTAAAGTTTGTTCGGTCATGACGCTTGTTGGTGTTCCTTCTGCAATGACTTTTCCTTCTTTAATAGCAATCATATGGTGAGCGTAACGAGATGCGTGATTTAAATCATGGACAACCATCACGATTGTGCGGTTCTCTGATTGATTTAATTGTTTCAATAAATTAAGTACATCTAGTTGGTGTGTCATATCTAAAAAGGTAGTCGGCTCATCAAGAAATAGGACATCTGTTTCTTGGGCAAGCGCCATGGCAATCCAAGCACGCTGTCGTTGTCCGCCTGATAAACTATCGATAGGTCGATCCGCGAACTCCGTTAAATTCGTCACGCGCAATGACCAAAAAATAATTTCGCGATCTTTTGCGGTAATCGATTTAAAGCTACTTTGATGCGGAGAACGTCCATAAGAAATTAATTCAAACACCGTCAAACCATCAGGTGCAGAAGGGTTTTGTGGTAAAATAGCTAATTGTTTGGCAACGTCTCTAGTTGGCTGACTATGAATCGTTTTGCCGTCTAAATAAACAGCGCCTTTACTAGGTTTCATTAAGCGGGACATCGTTTTTAAAATAGTCGATTTCCCTGAACCATTTGCACCTACTAAAGCGGTTATTTTATTCGCTGGAATGGCTATGTCTAAACCATCAACAATGATTCGTTTGTCGTATGAAATTTGTAAGTTATCTGTATGAAGGTCTTTCATTTTCATCGCTCCAATTTAAAGTTAAGGTGATAATCATTCTCAATGGTTAAGTATAGAGTTTTTATGGTGAAGATGCAAGCGTTACTTTGCTGGAATGATTTGCACTTTGTGAATAAAGTTGCTATACTAACTGAGAATTATTATCAGTTACAGGAGGGGTTCAATTGAAAAAGGGTATCATTTTGCTCGTATCAATGCTTTTTATTGCAGTGGTTTTAACTGCTTGTGGAGATAACAAATCGGCTGGAAGTGAGCAGGTCGAGATGCGTACATATACAATGGCAAATGGTAAGAAAGTAGAAATTCCGGCTCATCCAAAACGGATTGTGGCTTCGGAATATCTAGGGAATATTGTTTTGCTTGGAATGAAGCCTGTGGGGGCCAGAGCGAAACAAATGGAAAATCCGTTTTTGAAAGGAAAAGTGGACGGGATTGCAGATATTGGTGACCCAGTTTCAGCGGAAAAAGTGGCGGAATTAAAGCCTGATTTAATCATTGTTTCAAACGATGATGAATTTGAAGCAATGTCGAAAATTGCGCCAACTGTGTTAATTCCTTACGCAACTTCTAAAAATGTAGAGGAAGACGTACGCCAAATCGCTGACTTAGTTGGTGAAAAAAAGGCTGGAGAGGCATGGCTAGATAAGTTTCATCAAAAAGCCAAAGAAAGTAGAGCGAAGTTGGCTGGCAAGTTAGATCCGAATGAAACAGTGGGGATTTATGAAGTACAAGATAAAGATTTTTATGTGATGGGACAAAATATGGGGCGCGGTGGTCAAGCGATTTATAATGCTTTACAACTAAAAGCACCAGCAAAAATTCAGAAAGATGTTTTAGATGGGCAAGATTGGCAAAAGATTTCACTGGAAGTTTTACCTGAATTTGCAGCAGACAGAATGTTCGTGACGACTACTTCTTCTGGGAGTGCTAAGGACGGCGAGGAGACATTAAAAGATTTAACCAACTCGCCAATTTGGAAAGATCTGCCAACGTTTAAAGCTGGAAATGTTTACCAAATGGATTTTGATACGATGTTTTATTATGATCCTTTAGCAGTAGAAGGGCAGTTGGATATTATTGTAGAGAAGTTACTTGCGTCCAACTAATGATTGCGCTTAGTGAATGATATTGATATAATTTTCTTTGCGATTGATAATTATTATCACTTAAAACGAGCGGATAATTTAGATGGAAGGAACATGTGCAGATGGATAAGTCAAAACAGATAAAAATGAATACAAGACCAACTGTTGCTAAATTTATACTTTCGGGTGGGCTTTTGTTGCTTCTGATTCTAGCGTTATTCGGGATTGCAGTTGGTGCAGCTGATATTAATTTAAGTACGGTTTGGGATGCACTTTTTCATTATAATAGTTCGGATACACAGCACCAGATTATACGAAGTTTACGTGTTCCTCGGGTGGTTGCGGATATGGCGATAGGGGCTGCTTTTGCGGTTGCTGGAGCGATTATGCAAGGAATCACTCGAAATCCACTTGCTGACTCAGGTCTGCTTGGTTTGAATGCTGGATCAACATTTATGGTAGCAGTTTGTTTTGCGTTTATGCCTTGGCTTAGTTATAATTCGTTGATTTTATTTTCTTTTGTGGGTGCGGCAATTGGTGCCTTTTTAGTATTTGGCGTTAGTTCGCTTGCTGGAAGTGCGATGTCGCCAACTCGGTTAGTTCTTGCCGGAGCAGCGGTTAGTTCATTGCTTACCGCGCTTAGTGAAGGGCTTGCAATTTATTTTCAGTTAAGTCAAGATTTGGCCTTTTGGTACGCGGGCGGGGTTGCTGGTGTAAAATGGAGTCAGCTTGCGGCTATTTGGCCTTGGTTACTTGGAGCGCTTATTGCGGCGATTTTGCTAAGTAAATCGATTACAATTTTAAGCTTAGGCGATGATATTGCTGTTGGTCTAGGTGAAAAAACTACTTTTGTTAAAATTGCTTCGATGGTTGTGGTGTTAATTTTGGCGGGGCTGGCTGTGTCGGTTGTTGGTCCGGTTGGGTTTATCGGCTTGATTGTACCGCATCTGGTACGATTTTTAGTCGGAGTGGATTATCGCTGGATTATTCCTTGCTCAGCTGTTGTAGGTGCGTTTCTGACTTTAGCGGCGGATATTTTGGCGAGAACAATTAATCCACCTTATGAAACGCCAATCAGTGTTATTTTTGCACTAATCGGGGTTCCTTTCTTCCTATATGTAGCACGTAAAGAAAGGAGGAACTTATAATGTATATGACGATTGCAGAAAAGCGAAAAAAATCGCGGCGAATTTGGACGTTAATTATTTTAAGTGTGTTGATTTTTTGTACATTTACATATAGTGTCAATGCTGGTTATTCGAAATTGCCATTTTTGGAAGTGATTAAGTCGTTTTTTGGGATGGCGGATGCTGGGACACAACTTATTGTGACGGAGTTTCGATTGCCGCGTATAGTTATTGCGCTGTTAGTTGGTGCGGGACTTGCGGTTTCGGGAACGATTTTACAAGGGATCTCTGGTAATGGACTAGCTGATCCGGGAATTCTTGGGATTAATAATGGAGCAGGACTTGCAGTTATGCTTTATATTTCCTTTTTTCCTTCCACTATGGACGTTCCAGTGTTATTTATGCCTTTTATCGGATTTATCGGAGCCATTTTAACCGCGTTTGTTGTGTATGGACTTTCTTATAGTAGAAGCGAGGGGTTACTTCCTAATCGATTGCTACTTACTGGTATTGCTGTTGCGGCGGCAATTGCGGCACTTATAACGTTATTAACGGTTCGGCTTGATCCACAAAATTATCAACGCTATGCTGAATGGATGGCAGGAAATATTTGGGCTTCAAGCTGGCAGTATGTTTTTGCCCTTTTGCCGTGGCTTATTGTTTTAGGGGCAATTGCTTTCATGAAAGTAAAAACGTTAGATGTGCTCTCTTTTGGAGACCAAGTAGCAACTGGTCTCGGGGTTCGGGTTGAGCGAGAAAAATTTGTGCTTTTAATAGTAGCAGTTGGTTTGGCAGCTGCCTGTGTATCCGTTAGTGGTGGTATTGCATTTATTGGACTGATTGGTCCGCATATTGCCAGAAAGTTAGTTGGCTCAGCACATCGCTGGGTGATGGTAACAGCAGCGCTTTCTGGAGGGCTATTATTACTACTTGCGGATACAATTGGTCGATTGATTATTCAACCTTCTGAAATCTTTGCTGGTATCGTTGTGGCAATTATCGGTGCACCTTATTTCTTGTTCCTTCTTGCAAAAGCTAAATAATAATAATTATTGATAACGAGAAATTAACTAGTAATTGATAATCATTGTAGACAGCCTATTGCTTTTGTGATATCTTAGTAAACATAAGCAATAGGAATTGACTACGTGCCATTTTTACTGTAAAAAGTGAATTCATAACTTGCATTTTATTTATAATTATTATAAACTGTATTTATTGTTAAATGATAATGATGATAATTTAGAAAGACAACTTGTTGTAGCAACCAAGGGAGGAACTATAATGGAAGGTCGTATTGGACGCATTAAAGCACAACTTCATGATGCTAGTTATAAATTAACACCACAGCGAGAAGCTACTGTTCGCGTTTTACTGGAAAATGAAAAAGATCATTTAAGTGCCGAGGAAGTTTTCTTGCGTGTGAAAGATATTGCACCTGACACTGGCCTTGCAACCGTTTATAGAACATTGGAGCTTTTAACCGAATTGCGCGTGGTTGATAAAATTAATTTTGGTGACGGTGTCTCTCGGTATGACTTGAGACAAGAAGGCGCTAAACATTTTCATCATCATTTAGTATGCTTAGAGTGCGGGTCTGTAGAGGAAATTCAAGAAGACTTATTAGAAGATGTGGAGAAAATCGTCGAATCGAAGTGGAACTTTCTTGTTAAAGATCATCGTCTGACTTTCCAAGGGATTTGCGCGAATTGCAGACAAAAATCTAAAAAAAGAATAATGCGAGAGTTTGGGATAATTTATCTCAAACTTTTTTTATGGTCAAAAAGATGGACTGAATTGCGCGAAAAGTATTACAAGTCTTTTTCTATTAATTAAACGTTTTCAGTGGGGGTGTAACATGGTAGAATAGGATTTGTGGAGGAAACGCTTATGAATGATTTAATTGAAGATTTTTTACATTTTTTAATTGTAGAGAGAGGTTTATCCGCGAATACAATCAAAGCTTATGAACGAGATTTACACTATTTTGTTTCTTATATGGATGTAACGAAGGAGTTAACTGATCCGAATACACTTGAACGAAGCGATATAGTTGGTTTTATGGCATTTGCAAGACAAGAAGGAAAATCACCAAGAAGTGTAGCGCGATATATTGCTTCACTGCGATCTTTCTTTCATTATTTAATGCATGATGGGAAAATGTCACATGACCCAATGATTCAAATTGAAACGCCAAAGCAAGCCAAGGGATTACCAAAAGTTTTGAACCTTGATGATGTCGAGAAGTTACTTAGCTCTTCTGATACAAGTACACCTCTCGGACTGCGTGATCAAGCAATGATGGAAATTTTATACGCGACGGGGCTTCGTGTAACCGAACTTGTCAGCTTGAAAATGGACGATTTGCACCTTCATATGGGTTTTATTCAAACGATTGGTAAGGGGGATAAAGAGAGAATTATCCCACTGGGAAAAACGGCAACAACTGTGTTAGAAAAGTATTTAGAGGAAGCGAGACCGAAACTTCGTAGACCGAAATACCGAAATGATTTTGTCTTTTTAAATCATCACGGTCAAGGACTTACAAGACAGGGTTTCTGGAAGATTTTAAAAGGTATTGCAAAAGAATCGGGCATTGAAAAGCCGATTACACCGCATACTTTGCGTCATTCATTTGCCACTCATTTGCTTGAAAATGGGGCTGATTTAAGGTCGGTTCAAGAACTCCTTGGTCACGCCGATATCTCCACTACACAAATTTATACACACGTAACAAAGCTGCGTTTGAAAGATGTCTACAAACAATTTCACCCACGCGCTTAAAAAATATAGTTGAAAAGGATGAGTAAATATGCCAGATAAATTTAAACGAGTACATGTAGTTGTAATGGATTCAGTTGGTATTGGAGAAGCACCAGATGCCGCTAAATTTGGTGATTTTGATGTAGATACATTTGGACATATTGCCAAACACGTCGGCGGACTAAAAATGCCTGAAATGGGCAAATTAGGTTTATCGAATATTCGTGAAATCGAAGGAATTAAAAAAGCGGAAAAACCACTTGCTTACTATACAAAAATGCAAGAAGCTTCGAACGGTAAAGATACAATGACTGGTCACTGGGAAATCATGGGCCTATACATTGACACACCTTTCCGCGTATTCCCAGATGGATTTCCTGACGATTTAATCAACCAAATTGAAGAAAAAACAGGACGTAAAGTAATTGGAAATAAACCAGCGAGCGGAACAGAAATTATGGCTGAACTTGGAGAAGAGCATGTCAAAACAGGTGCTCTCATTGTTTACACATCAGCTGACTCAGTTTTACAAATTGCTGCGCATGAAGATGTAGTACCTCTTGAAGAACTATATGAAATCTGTGAATTTTGTCGTAAAATTACGCTAGATGATCCGTACATGCTTGGTCGTATTATCGCTCGTCCATTTGTCGGTGAACCAGGTGCGTTTGTTAGAACGCCAAATCGTCATGACTATGCGCTAAAACCATTTAAGCCAACTGTAATGGATGCTTTAAAAGATGGCGGTAAAGACGTGATTGCCATTGGTAAAATTTCTGATATTTTTGATGGTGAAGGTGTTACGGAATCTATCCGTACGAAATCAAATATGGACGGAATGGATCAATTTATTGCTGTATTAGATAAAGATTTTAACGGTATGAGTTTCTTGAATTTAGTAGACTTTGATGCACTCTTCGGACATCGTCGTGATCCACAAGGTTATGCAGATGCGCTTGTTGATTTTGACGGTCGTTTAGTAGAAGTAATGGAAAAATTAACAGATGATGATCTATTAATTATTACAGCTGATCACGGAAATGACCCAACATACTCTGGCACAGACCACACACGTGAGTTTGTACCATTACTTGTATACTCACCACGCTTCAAAAATGGTGGTTCAGAATTAGAATTACGCAAAACGTTTGCTGATCTTGGTGCAACAGTTGCTGATAATTTTGATGTGAAAATGCCTGAATATGGAACAAGTTTTTTAAGAGACTTGAAATAGGAAAAGGGAGGAACAAAAATGAGTTTAGAAAAAGTAAACGAAGCAGTTGCGAAAATTAGAGAAAGTTACACTGGGACACCAAAAATCGGTTTGATTCTTGGTTCTGGTTTAGGTGTGCTTGCGGATGAAGTAAACCAACCGATAAAACTTTCTTATAGCGAAATCCCACATTTTCCTGTTTCCACAGTAGAAGGACATGCTGGACAATTTGTTTTTGGTGAGTTAGAAAATAAAGAAGTTGTGGCAATGCAAGGACGTTTTCACTTTTATGAAGGCTATTCAATGCAAGATGTTACTTTCCCAGTTCGTGTTATGAAAGAGCTAGGCGTAGAAGTTCTTATTGTGACGAATGCTGCTGGTGGTGTGAACGAATTGTATTCTGCTGGAGATTTAATGTTGATTTCTGATCATATTAACTTCACAGGGACTAGCCCACTTATCGGACCAAATGATGAGCATTTTGGTCCTCGTTTCCCAGATATGTCAGAAGCGTATAATTTAGCTCTACGTGTGGATGCTAGACTTATTGCTCAAGAACTTAATTTGACTATCCGTGAAGGTGTTTATGCTGGATTTAGCGGTCCAACTTATGAAACACCTGCTGAAATTCAAATGATGCGCACGCTTGGAGCAGACGCAGTTGGTATGTCCACTGTACCGGAAGTAATCATTGCGAACCATGCTGGATTACGAGTGCTTGGTATTTCTTGTATTACGAATATGGCGGCCGGAATTTTGGACCAACCACTTTCTCATACAGAAGTTATTGAAACTACAGACCAAGTTCGTAGCACGTTTTTACAATACGTAAAAGCAATTGTTGCTAAAATTTCTTAAAATAATTGGTAGCTAATCTCAGCCCCAATTTGTTATTTTCTGAAGCAAGGAGATAACAGATTTGGGCTGAGTTTTTTACGTATTTGATAATATTTTCAGATAGTTATTGTCGCTCGGCTTCTTAGTATGCTACTATATAAAAGAACTTTTAAAAATCTATAATGTAAAGGTGGGATTGGCGTGACGTTTGAACGGCTTGGAACAATGAATGTAAATGCAGAAGGACATCTCGAAATTGGAGGGGTGGACACTTTAAAGCTTGCTGACAAATATGGTACGCCACTTTACGTTTATGATGTAGCGCTAATCCGTGACCGAGCAAGAGGGTTTAAGAAAACATTCGAAGAGCTAGGGGTAAAAGCGCAAGTGGCTTATGCGAGTAAAGCATTCTCTGCAGTTGCTATTTATCAGCTTATGGCCGAAGAAGGTTTATCGCTAGATGTTGTTTCAGGCGGAGAACTTTATACGGCAATAAAAGCAAATTTCCCTCCTGAAAGAATTCATTTTCATGGAAATAATAAAAGTGCAGAAGAAATACATATGGCGCTTGACTATGGCATCGGTTGTTTTGTTATCGATAATTATTATGAAATTAGTTTATTAGAAGATATATTAATAGAACGAAATGAAAAGGCTTCGGTTTTAATTCGCGTGACCCCGGGGATAGAAGCTCATACACATGACTATATTTTAACAGGCCAAGATGATTCGAAATTTGGATTTGGACTTACAAATGGACAAGCTGAAAAAGCGATTAAACAAGTACTTCATGCAAGTGCGTCCTTTGATTTAATTGGCCTTCACTGTCATATTGGTTCGCAAATTTTTGAAACAACTGGTTTTAAATTAGCCGCTCGTCGTATTATGGATAAATTAGTTGAATGGCACCAAACTCTGGGATTTGATTCTAAAGTACTTAATCTTGGTGGCGGTTTCGGTGTGCGTTATACTGCAGAAGACGAACCTCTTGAACCTAGCGAATATGTGCGACAAATTATGGATGAAGTGCGAGATGTGGCTGAGAGCAATGATATTGATATTCCAGAAATTTGGATTGAACCAGGTCGTTCCCTTGTTGGTGAAGCAGGAACAACACTTTACAAAGTTGGATCGCGTAAAGAAGTTCCGGGAATTAGAAATTATATCGCAGTGGATGGCGGCATGTCTGACAATATTCGTCCAGCGTTATATGATGCGCATTATGATGCTGTTTTAGCGGCAAACCCTGAAAAAGTAGCAGAAGAAACAGTGGCTATCGCAGGAAAATGCTGTGAGTCTGGTGATATGTTAATATGGGATTTGCCACTACCAAAATCAAACGCTGGTGAAGTTTTGGCGGTATTTTGTACTGGTGCCTATGGTTATGCGATGGCAAGTAATTATAACCGTATCCCAAGACCACCAGTTGTTTTTGTGGAAAACGGAGTCGATAAATTAATCGTTGCTCGCGAAACATATGAAAATTTAGTGCAAAATGATCTTTCATTATAGTAGGGCGGGACAGATATGGTAGAAATGAATTTTAAAGTGGACGCGTTTGAAGGACCGCTTGACTTACTTCTTCATTTAATTGGACAACTAGAAGTCGATATTTATGACATCCCTATGGCTGAAATTACGGACCAATACATGGAATTTGTTCATACAATGCAAGAAATGGAATTGGATGTCGCGAGTGAATATTTAGTGATGGCAGCAACTTTACTAGCAATTAAAAGTAAGATGCTACTTCCAAAGCAAGAACTGGAAATCGATTATGATACACTAGAAGAGGAAGAAGATCCTCGTGATGCTTTAGTTGAAAAACTAATGGAATACAAACGATTCAAAGAAGCCGCAAAAGAACTAAAAGAAAAAGAAGCGGAACGGAGCTTTTATTTTAGTAAACCACCGATGGATTTAGCAGAGTATGATGATGGTACCAAAGTGGCAGAACTAGATGTTTCATTAAACGATATGCTAAGTGCATTTAACAAAATGCTACGTCGGAAAAAGTTAAATAAACCGCTCCATACAAGAATTACAACACAAGAAATCTCTATTGATCAAAGAATGGATTCTGTTTTAGAGAAATTAAATCTACAAGTAAATCATCGCTTACGATTTGACGAGTTATTTGAAGAACAAACGAAAGAGCAACTTGTCGTTACATTTTTAGCTTTGTTAGAATTAATGAAACGAAAATTAGTCGAAGTAGAACAAGCGGAAAGTTTTGCGGATTTATATGTGCAAGGTAAAGGGGAAGAAATATCGTGAACAGAGAAGAACAATTAGGCGTATTAGAGAGTTTGCTTTTTGCTGCGGGAGATGCGGGACTTTCAACGGAACAATTAACTGAAGTCATGGAAATCACGCACATTGAAGCACTCAATTTATTAGAGCTTTTAAGTGAACGATATAACGAAAGTGCTGACAGAGGTCTAATATTACTAGAGCTTGCCGGAACATTTCAATTAGCTACGAAAAAAGCGCATGCAGAATTTTTACGTAAATTAGTCGAAGTTCCAAGCAATACCGTTTTATCGCAAGCATCATTAGAGACATTAGCAATTATTGCTTACCGCCAACCAGTTACAAGAATGGAAGTGGACGAGGTTCGCGGTGTTCAAACTGATGGTCCGATTAGAACCTTGGTCGCCAAAGGGCTTGTAACAGATAAAGGTCGTGTTGACGGTGCAGGCCGAGCAAAACTTTACGTTACTACAAGTGAGTTTTTAGATGCTTTTGGACTTAATTCTCTAGAGGATTTACCAAAGCTTGCTGATCCAGCGACAGATGAACCAGATCAGAATGAAATGGACCTGTTTTTTGACCGGTTTAACCAAAGTAAAGAACAGGAGGAGGAATAAGAATGGAACGTTTACAAAAAGTGATTGCAAATGCAGGTATTACTTCAAGAAGAAAAGCAGAAAAGCTTATTCAAGAAGGTAAAGTAACAGTGAATGGGAAAGTAGTCACAGAATTAGGTGTGAAGGTTAGCGGTACGGAGCGAATTGAAGTTGAGGGAATTCAACTAACAAAAGAAGAACATCGCTATTTCCTTTTTTATAAGCCAAGAGGAACGGTTTCGGCTGTAACAGATGATAAAGGTCGTACAACCGTAGCGGATTATTTTGCGGATATTCCAGAAAGACTTTACCCAGTAGGACGACTTGACTATGATACTTCTGGATTGTTATTAATGACCAATGATGGGGATTTCGCTAATTTACTAATGCATCCGAAAAATGAAGTTTCCAAAACATATATCGCGCGTATCAAAGGTATTCCTGAACGAGAAGTGATTCGTCAGCTAGAACGCGGTGTTGTGATAGATGGTCGCAAAACAGCACCAGCAAAAGTAAAAGTACGTTCGTCTGACAAAACGAAAGATAAAGCCATTGTAGAAATTACTATTCATGAAGGCAGAAATCGCCAAGTGCGTAAAATGTTCGAGGCAGTTGGCTTTGAAGTACAAAAATTATCAAGAGAAGAGTACTCGTTCTTGAATTTACGTGGTTTAAACGCAGGTGAACGTCGGGAATTATCCCATCATGAAGTAAAACAATTAAAAACGGAAGCAAGATTTGGTAAAAATAAAAAGTAACTTTTCTTACAAAATATACTTTCTAATAGCGTGTTTTGTGAAAAACATGTATAATTTAAATCGTAGGAAATTTGGTATAGGCAATTATATGGTTTTTTCGTATGTGGGTACGGAAGATTCCATTTATCTGAATGAATGTAAATGATCGTTTTATGTAAATGAGAGTTAGGGGATGAGTACTTATGAGTGAACAAGTTAGAGTGCTTGTTGTGGATGATGAGGACCGGATACGACGCCTTCTTAAGATGTATCTTGAAAGAGAAAACTATCGTATTGAAGAAGCTAGTGATGGTGATCAAGCATTAAGCATGGCGCTGAACAATAATTATGAAGTAATCCTACTTGATTTGATGATGCCTGGTAAAGATGGCATCGAAGTTTGTCGTGAACTGAGGGAGTTTAAATCCACACCCGTTGTCATGTTGACTGCAAAAGGAGAAGAAGCTAACCGAGTACAAGGCTTTGAAGTTGGTGCAGATGATTACATCGTAAAACCATTTAGCCCAAGAGAAGTTGTGCTTCGCGTGAAGGCTGTTCTTCGTCGCGCCAAACAATCCTCAGAAGAATCAGCAGGAGGCACACCGGGAGACATTATTACCTTCCCACATTTAAAAATTGATAACGAAGCTCACCGTGTTATTGTCGATGGAAAAGAAATCGGTTTGACACCGAAAGAATATGACTTGCTTTATTATTTAGCTAAATCTCCGGATAAAGTATTCGACCGCGAGTCACTTTTAAAAGAAGTGTGGCGTTATGAATTCTTTGGCGATTTGCGAACGATTGATACACACGTTAAAAGACTCCGCGAAAAACTGCATGATGTATCAGAAGACGCTGCGAGAATGATTGTAACAGTTTGGGGTCTTGGATATAAATTTGAAGTTCCAGAAGATTAATAAAACAGACTTAGATAACGGGCAAAGACGTTTAATCGGCAAGTGTTATGCCGCACGTGCTTTGTTCGTTATTTTTTTGCGAGGACCGAGGTGAGAATAGATGAAGATTTGGAATAGTATTGTTGGGAAAATTTGGAGTACCATTATTCTTTTACTAATAGGGATTTTAGTTATTTCCGGATTTTTAGTGGCAATGATTTATGAAAAAAATAATATTACGCGAATAACAAATGAATTAGAAGACAAAACAGCCAGTATCATCACTGTAATGCAAGAAAATAATGAAGTAATCTCTGCTGAAAATAATAATGATTCTGCACTTATACTACTTGATGATACGATGGGCGTCATTATCGAACAAAACGGAAAAAGCGTCTATCAATCACAGTCACCAGATACTATTTCTAGTGCATCTGCCAATAAATTAATTCAAGACAAGACATTAGATAAAGCTTTAGAAAAAGATAACAGTGTAACGATGAAATATAATTTTAAAACAGAAAAAAGTTCCTTACCGGTTGAAATCTCTGCACAGAAATTCAAATTAGCGAACGGTGAAACTGGTGTTGTTTACGTCTATCAGTCTTATCATGACATCCTAAAAGTGAACGAAAAAACGATGAGTACTTTGATTATTTCGGGAATTATTGCGATAGTCATTACGTCTATCTTATCTTTCGTCTTTTCTTCTCGCATGGCTTTCCCGCTTCGAGAAATGAAAAAAATTGCGATTGCTGTTTCTAAAGGGAACTTTGATAATCGTGTACCAACTTATACGCATGATGAAATTGGTGAACTTGGGGTAGCTTTTAACGATATGGCAAAGCAATTGAAGTATAATGTTAGTGCTCTTAGGCAAGAAAAGGAACAGCTATCCAATATTTTAGTTGGGATGGCTGATGGTGTTATTAAATTTAGTGTGGATAAAACGATTATTCTTAGTAATCCGCCAGCAGAAGAATTTTTACATAATTGGTTCTTCTCACCTGAAAATACCGAAAAAGTGCTCATTCCAGTGGCTTTAAATGAATTATTGAATGATACGTTAGAAAAGAAAGAATCTCAAGTTGGCGAAATCACGTTTGCTGATCATACGTATGTTGCCATTTTAACGTTACTCTATACAGGAGAACATGTGCGTAGTATCGTTGCGGTTATTCGCGATATGACAGAAGAGAAACAACTTGAAAAAATGAAAAGCGATTTTGTTAATAACGTCTCGCATGAACTAAGAACGCCGATTTCGATGCTACAAGGTTATAGTGAAGCGATTATTGATGGGGTTGCTCAGTCGGATGAAGAAGTGCGGGAGTTTGCGCAAATTATTTATGATGAATCCCTTCGTATTGGACGCTTGGTGAACGATATGCTGGATCTTGCGAGAATGGAAGCTGGTTTTAATCAAATGGATAATCAAAAATTACCGCTCGCGCCGTTACTGCGAAAAGTGATTTCTAATTTTGACGTTCTTGCGAAAGAGAACTTTGTGGAACTCGGTTTAGAACTTGAAACACCCGATTTAGAGTATTCCTATGACCCGGACCGGATGGAGCAAGTATTAATTAATTTAATTATGAACGCTATTCGTCATACTGGAAAAGAAGGCTATGATGGAAAAGTAATTTTAAAACAAACCATCGATGAAGCTAGGAGCAATCTTGTAATCACAGTATCTGACAATGGTAGCGGGATTGCGGAAGAAGATATCCCCTACCTTTTTGAGCGTTTTTATAAAGTGGACAAAGCAAGAAAACGTGGAAAAGCGGTTGGAACTGGAATTGGCCTTGCGATAGTTAAAAATATTGTGGAAGCACACAATGGAAAAATATCAGTTGAAAGCGAATTAGGTAAAGGATCTGATTTTATTATCACTTTGCCTCTCTATAAATAGATTGGAGCGAAAAACATGGAAAAAAGACAAACAAAATTTTGTAAAGAATCACTAGTAATTAAAACGAGCCGGGTTTTCCCCTCGGACACGAATAATCATAATACCCTTTTTGGTGGGAGATTGATGACCTATATTGATGATACGGCTTCCATTAGCGCCTCGCGTCATTGCCGTACGGAAATTGTCACTGCATCGACAGACTCAGTGGATTTCCTAAAACCGATTAAAAATGATCATTCTGTTTGCTTAGAGTCTTATGTAGCTTCAACTGGTAGAAGTTCAATGGAAATCTTCGTTAAAATTATTGCGGAGAATTTGAAAACAGGAGAACGTTATTTGGCTGCAACTTCCTTTTTAACGTTTGTGGCATTGGGTGCGGATGGTAAAACTGTAGAAGTTCCGCTCGTTGAACCAGAAACAGAAGAACAAAAAAGAATCCACGCGGGTGCTGAGGCAAGGAGCATTGCTCGTAAAATTCGTTTAAAAGAAAACCAATCATTAGCGGAATCATTATCAACAGATATTCCGTGGTGAATAAATAAAACCAGCTAATTGGCTGGTTTTTATTTACTTTGAATAGAAAGCGCTTACGTGAAAAAATATACAAAAGGACTTGCCAAAAAAATTTTTCATGGTAAAATGAAAATTGTAAGAAAATATTCGTTCATCTTCGGGGCAGGGTGCAATTCCCGACCGGTGGTTAAAGTCCACGATCTGCTTTTTTAGCAGTTGACTCTGGTGTAATTCCAGGACCGACAGTATAGTCTGGATGGGAGAAGATGTTGGCAGACCTTTTCGTTTGTCTTCACGAGCATGTGTTGGCAAGTTGTGATGCTTATTTGAGTATCTAGCGCTTGTTTATTAATGCACAAACTCTCCCTCAACTTTTTTTAGTTGAGGTTTTTTATTTGCTTGGGTTGCATTCGTTAAGCGACGTCACTCGCTTCTTGGTGAACATCAAGGGAGAAATGACAATGAAGAATTATTCAATGAAAGTTTTTGTAAGTGTGGCGGTTCTTGGCACATTAGCATTTATTTTAATGATGCTACAATTTCCGTTACTACCCAGTGCACCATTTTTAAAGCTTGATTTCAGTGATATTCCAGCTTTGATTGGTGGATTATTATTCGGACCACTCGCAGTGATTTTAGTAGAATTAATCAAAAATGTTCTGCTTTACATCGTGTCAGGTAGTCCGGTTGGAGTTCCAGTCGGAGAGCTGGCCAATTTTATATCGGGGCTTTTTTACGTACTACCTATTTATTATTTATTCCACTGGTTACGCTCAACAAAAGGCATGGTTCTTTCCACGGCTGTCGGAACAGTTTTAATGACAGGTGCAATGGCTGTATTTAATTATTTTGTATTATTACCATTTTACATCAAACTTGGTGGACTTCCGGCAAATACAGATGTTGCTTGGTTAATCACGTATGCGATTGTACCTTTCAACCTGTTAAAAGGAGTCATCGTTAGCGCAGTATTCTTATTACTATACTCCAGATTGAAAAAATGGATTGCTAAAAATCAAACGATGAAAGAACGGCGCAAATTTGAAAAAAGACAACAAGAAATAAGCCATTAAATATAAAAATCCGGAAGCCTATAAGTAGGCTTCCGGATTTTTTAATGAAACGAACTATCAGAAACTTTGATAGAAAGAGAAGGACAAGCAAATTCAGCGTCAATCACCATTTCGACCAAATCTTCGGGAATCTCTTTTGTTCCAGTGTTATTATCTAATATATTAAAGGCAAGACCTTCTGTATCATAATCAAAAACATCAGGTGCGTGAATGGAACAAGCGCCACAAGCAATACAAGTGTCTTTTTCGACAAGACAATACTTCAATTTTCTACGCTTCCTTTCTAAAATAACTATTTGCAGCCAGATTTTTTCTTTTTCTATTGTACCATATTTTGAAAAAGTTTTTTTCGGAAAAATTAATGTAGAACAAGTGTTTCTGTGTTATGATTATGGTACAAAAAAAGGTGGTGGGCAGGTCTTGGATAAGCTGGATAACTATATTGTGACAATTTTAGAAAAAAGTATTACACCTAGAAAATTACCATTTTTACATACTGTTTTAGCTGGAAGAAGAACCGGACAAGCTGTTCAAGATATCCATCTTTTTCAAATGCAACATTTATTTGGACTAGTGCCAAATTTAAAAGCAAACTATTTAGAAAAACGACTTTTGGAATTAGTGCACCAAGGTAGCATTATTTCTACTGAAAATGGTTATGTGACACAAGGACAACTAGTAGCGACGTTTGAAAATGACTACCCAAACTTTCAAGGTTTTACATTTCAACGGCAAGCTTTTGCTTTTTTTTCCCATTTGCGACTCGCAGTTCAAGTTGTTAGTAACATTCATCATCATGAAAGCTATTATTTACCAGTTATTCGTGATAAGAAAGCCCAACAATTTATTAAGCATTGGTTGAAGTACCAAGATAAAACTAATTTAGCGGATAAGTTATACGGTGAACTCTTTGCATGGATGAACAAATTAGCAGTTGCTCGGCCAGCGTTTTTAGTGGAACGTTTTTCTGGGGGCGAATTAATGGGCTATACAACAGAACAAATTGCCTCAAAATACCAAGTGGAGAAGTGGGACGTTTATTTTGAGGTGCTCCATGAGGTTCACCGTTTGCTTACTGAGATGAAAAAGAAGCCCGAAGAATGGCCGATTCTAGCTAGTCTTGTACCGGATGAGCTCAATGGATTAACTAGTTCTGCCATGCAAACCTATGTATTATGGCAAAATGGAGCTGATTTAGAAGCAATCGAGCGAATTCGGAATTTGAAAAAGAGTACCATCCATGATCACTTTGTAGAAATCCGAGCTACTTTGAAAGAAGCGAATGTTCCTTATTTACCAGAAGAGGCAATCATCCAAACGATTATTACAAAGAAATGGAATTTACTGCGTGAAATAAAAGCGGAATTTCCGGATTTGGATTACTATCAAATTCGGTTAGCAGTTGTTAGTAGGGAGGGCGAGCAGTGAACTTAGAAAAGGAATTAAAAGAATATCTTGGTTTTGATGAGTTCCGTCCTGGCCAAAAAGAAGTAATTGAAACGGCTTTAGCAAAGCAAAATTGTTTTGCTATGTTACCTACTGGAACAGGAAAAACCATTTGTTATCAATTAGCGGGTCATTTGATGGATGGATTAGTATTGATTGTTTCTCCGCTTCTCTCCCTTATGCAGGATCAAATGGAGCGAATGCGCGCTCACGGAGAAAAGCGAGTAGCGGCGCTTAATAGCTTTTTAAAACGAGAAGAAAAAGGTCAAATCCTTGCGAGCATCCATTCATATAAATTTATTTTTTTATCGCCAGAAATGCTAAATAATGAAACGGTGAAAAACTTACTATTAAAACAAAAGATCAGCTTATTTGTCATAGATGAAGCGCATTGTATTTCTCAGTGGGGACATGATTTTCGCCCTGATTATTTGATGTTAGGTAGGTTCATTCAAGAAGCCAAATTTCCTGTCACTATGGTGCTTACGGCTACGGCAACGAAGAAAGTTAGAGCAGATATTTTAACGCAACTACATCTAACGGATTGTGCGCAAATCGTTTATTCTGTTAATCGACCGAATATTTCTTTACAAGTGGAGAAATTTTCTAACCAGCATGTGAAAAAAGACCGTTTATATGAGCTTGTTCGCAAACTACAAACACCGGGAATTATTTATTTTTCTAGTAAAAAATTAGCGGAAAGCACTGCGCATGAATTAAGCGAAATTGCTGAATTAAGAGTAGCCTATTATCACGGGGATATGGATACAGAAGATAGAATTATTATTCAACAACAATTTGTTTATGGGCAACTGGATGTAATTTGCGCCACTAGCGCGTTTGGAATGGGGATAGATAAAGCCGACATTCGCTATGTAATTCATTATCATATGCCTGCTGATTTGGAAGCATATTTACAAGAAATTGGTCGAGCCGGTCGTGATGGCGAAGACAGTGTGGCGATTCTCTTATATGCGAATGGAGATGAATTCATTCAAATGCAATTAGCAGATCAAGATATCCCAGATGCCAACTTAATGAATCTGACGACTGAACAACGCAAAACTTTACCTGAAACAGAGCAACGTTTTATCGATTACTACCAAAGAAGCGGTTTAAGTACGAAAGAATTAACCGATAAAATGGATTATCGAAAAAAATGGAAGCGAGCTAATTTACAACAATTTATTGGGTATCTGCATACAACGGATTGTCGCCGTAATTATATTTTACGGTATTTTGAAGAAGCCCCGTTAGAAGTCACCCCAGAAAACTGTTGTGATTTGGATGGAGCGGAAATAATCAATTTTGAAAAAAGAGCAAAAATAAAACAAAAAGAAATTCCAACATGGGAAGCTTATTTAGCTTATTTACTGCAATAGTTTTGCTGTTACGAAATTTGACAAAAACTATGTAGTTTCACATTTTTTGTGAAAAAAAGACTTGTTTAAAAGTAAAAAAATTGTTATTATTTTGTTCAGTAATCTGTATAAAATCAAGATAGATTCTATGCCAGAAGTACTAAATTATAATAATTCTTGCTTTTTTTTCTAAAAAAGTGGTTTAAGTGTTGTTGTATGTTGTGTTTATGGGTATAATTATTTCAAAGGTATTTCATTTATTAACATCATATGTAACACTTCTCTGTGCCAATAATAGTGCATAGGATAAGTTTAGAAAGCACTAAAGGAGGAACTTTGAGTGGTAAAAACAAGAAAAGAAAAACGGGAATACGAAGAACCGGCTGATTATGACATGAGTTCTGAAGGCCAAGATGAATTCAACAATGAACCGCCAATGTTATCCCGTTCTGATAGCAGAAGAGGAAAAAAGAAAACCATTTTTAGATACCCATTACTTAATTTATTGATTGTGTTTTTTCTATTAATACCAATCGTTATCGTGATTGTATTTGTAACAGTACAAAATATGGGTTCATCAAATGAAGTGAAAACAGAAACAGAATCAACCGTAAATGTATCTGACAACACGCAATCTAAAGAAGAAAAAGAAAAAGCGAAAAAAGCTGCAGAAGAAAAAGCTGCGGCTGAAAAGGCAGCTGAAGAGAAGAAAGCTGCGGCAGAAAAAGCGGAAGCAGATAAGAAAAAACAAGAAGAAGATGCAGTGAAAGCTGCAAATGCAAAAAAAGAACAAGAAGCTGCAGAAGAAAAAGCAGCTGCTGACAAAGCTGCTGCCGAGAAAGCAGCCGCTGAAAAAGCTGAGCAACAAAAAGCGAATGAAGCTTCACAGCAAAAAGCTGGAGGATCTCATACAGTTAAAGCTGGGGACACCCTTTATAGTATTGCGCGTTCAACATATGGACAAGCGGGGGCAGCTGCTGGAGTAGAAAAAATTAAACAAGCCAATGGACTAGGAAGTGACAATGTTCCAGTTGGTACAGTTCTAACAATTCCACAGTAATAAACAACACTGAATGGGTCTGGGAAACGCTTCCGAGACTCATTTGTTTGTTTAAATGGAAAATGTAGGGGGAAATAACCATGGCAAAAGTAGCACTAATTACAACAGGCGGTACGATTGCAAGTAAGAAAACAGCATCAGGAAAACTTGCATCAGGTGAATTATCTGGAGAAGAATTAGCTGCATTATGCCAATTACCAACAGAAATTCAAATTGATATCTATTCTACTTTTCAATTGCCATCTATGCATATTACGCTACCTGATTTAATCAGTCTGAAGCAACTTATCGAATCTATCTTCATGGATGAAACATATGATGGAATAGTAGTGACGCACGGAACAGATTCATTAGAAGAAACAGCCTATTTTCTTGATCTCGCAGTAACCGATGCACGACCAATTGTAGTAACTGGATCTCAGCGAGCACCTGAGGAGCCGGGAACAGATGCCTATGTTAATATTCGTCATGCAATTTATACAGCATGTGAAATAAATTTACGTCAAGCTGGAACAGTCGTTGTTTTCAATGAACGAATTTTCGCAGCGAGATATGTCAAAAAAGTCCATGCATCTAACATACAAGGTTTTAGTGCTTTTGGGTTTGGTTATCTTGGTATCATTGATAATGATCAAGTTTTCCTGTATCAAAAACCACTGGAGCATGAGTGTTTTGATATTCGCCTTGATTTACCAGAAGTTGTTGTGATTAAATGTTATATTGGCGCAGACGGTTTGTTTATTGATGCAGCGATTGATAGTGGCGTTTCAGGAATTGTTTTAGAAGGTGTTGGACGCGGGCAAGTGGCGCCAAAAATGATGCCAGCTATTATCAGAGCATTAGATGCGGGAATTCCAGTTGTCATCACAACAAGTGCGGAAGAAGGAAATGTATATACTACATATGATTATGAAGGCAGCACGTTTGACTTATATAATCGTGGCGTTATTTTAGGAAAAGATTACGATAGTAAAAAAGCGCGGATGAAATTAATGGTACTTTTAGCATCCCAAGAAGAAATTAATCAAACCAATTTCAGATAAAAGGAGTTTTATTTTATGACTAAAAAGATATGTATCGCGATTGATGGGCCGGCTGCAGCTGGAAAAAGTACGGTGGCAAAAATCGTTGCAAAAAAATTGCGCTTTGTCTATATTGATACGGGTGCTATGTATCGTGCAGTAACCTATATCGCTTTAAAAAATAACATCGCATATGAAGACGAAAAAGCTATAGCAGCTTTACTCCAAAAAACAGTTATTCGTTTTGAACCTGGCGAAGTACAACAAGTATTTGTAGGTTCAGAAAATGTCACAGAAGTGATTCGCTCTATAGAAGTGACCAATCATGTATCTATCGTTGCCGCACACCCATCTATCCGTGAAGCACTTCAAGAACGCCAACAAGTTTTTGCTACAGAAGGCGGAATTGTAATGGATGGTCGTGATATCGGTACAGCAGTTCTTCCTAACGCTGAACTAAAAATATTTTTACTTGCAAGTGTAGAAGAACGAGCAGAACGTCGCTATAAAGAGAACATGGCAAAAGGTTTTACTGGAGATCTAGACCAACTCAAAAAAGAAATTGAAGAGCGAGATCATTTAGATTATACAAGAACACACTCACCGTTAAAAAAAGCGGACGATGCAATTGAAGTGGATACAACATCAATGTCGATTGATCAAGTAGCCAATAAAATTCTTTCACTAGCAGAACTAAAAATTAATAATTAGCAAAAAAGTGCTACATTTTCTTAACTAAATGGAAATGTAGTACTTTTTTAATTTAACCGTGAAAGGCTAAACAAACGAAGCGATTTCACGCTCTGTAGGCATTTCCGCCCTCTTAAAAGAGCTTGACAAATGTCTGGATTTGTAGGATGTTATAAGAGAGATTTTTTACTTTGTGAAAAGTATCTTGAAAGGATTTTCTAGCTGGAAGATCAGTTTTACAGAAGGTGTATTTGATATTTTTCTTTATTTAATCGGAATTTGCCTATCTAGGAAAACTAGTCAAGCAGATGAAGCAAGAGTGAAGGTTGCTTCTGAATTAGAAATTCCTAAAATTCGACTAACGAATGGAGGGCTACACATGTCTGAAGATTTATTTGATGTGGAAGTTAGAAATTTTGAAGAAGGAGACAAAGTCACTGGCACAGTTACAAGCGTGGAAGATAAACAAGTTTATGTTGGTATTCCAGGTAGCAAACTTGATGGTGTCGTTCCAATAAGTGAACTTTCCAATATACATGTGGAGACAGCTTCTGACGTTGTGAGCGTTGGCGACACACTTGATTTGATTGTCACAAAAGTAGAAGACGATATACTTGTTTTATCTAAACGAAAAGTGGATGCAGAAAAAGCATCTGATGATATTAAAGCTAAATTCGAATCTGGTGAAGTTTTTGAAGCGGTAGTCAGTGATGTTGTTAAAGGTGGATTAGTTGTTGACCTTGGTGTTCGTGCGTTTGTTCCAGCTTCTTTAGTAGAAGACCATTTTGTGGAAGATTTCGCAGATTACAAAGGAACTACTCTTACTTTCAAAGTAGTAGAATTTGAACCGGAAAATAACCGAGTAATTTTAAGCCATCGTGCAGTTGTGGAAACAGAAAAAGCTAGTCAAAAGCAAGCGCTACTAAGCGAAATCAAAGAAGGTGACGTGATTGAAGGTACAGTTCAACGCTTAGCCAACTTTGGTGCATTCGTTGATATTGGTGGCGTGGACGGATTAGTTCACATTTCGCAAATTTCTTATAAACATATTGCAACACCACAAGAAGTCTTAGAGGAAGGTCAAAAAGTAACAGTTAAAGTTATTGGAATTGACCCTGAAAATGAACGTATTTCTCTTTCTATTAAAGCGACTTTACCTGGACCATGGGACGGTATTACCGAGAAAGCGCAAGTTGGTTCTGTTTTAGAAGGAAAAGTAGTACGTCTAGTTACTTTTGGTGCATTTGTGGAAATATTCCCTGGAGTGGAAGGTTTGGTTCATATTTCTCAAATATCCCATGAACATATTGGGACACCACAAGAAGTGCTTTCAGAAGGCCAAACTGTGGAAGTAAAAGTACTTGAAGTAAACGAAGCAGACAAACGTTTATCATTAAGCATCAAAGAATTACAAGATGCTCCAGTAGAAGAGGCTGATTATGAACTTCCAGAAGAAAATACTGGATTCCAAATGAGCGATTTAATTGGTGATAAATTAAAAGGTCTTCAAAACGACGATAAATAATAGTACGCAAAAGAGCCTAGGGAGATTGTTCCTATAGGCTCTTTTTCTTTTTCAAATCGAACTTTTCATTGCCAGTAAGCTGTTTTACTGATAAACTAAAGAAAGTTTGATAAATAGGATTCGAGAAAAAAGAAGGTGAAATAATGGCAAAACCAGTTGTAGCGATTGTCGGACGTCCAAACGTTGGCAAATCGACTATTTTTAACAGAATCGTTGGTGAACGTGTTTCCATAGTGGAAGATGTTCCCGGTGTGACACGTGACCGCATATATAATTCAGCGGAATGGCTTGGAAAAGAATTTAACATTATTGATACAGGTGGTATTGATCTTTCCGATGAACCATTTTTAGAGCAAATTCGCGCACAAGCGGAAATCGCAATTGATGAAGCAGACGTAATTATTTTTATTACCAATGGTCGTGAAGGAGTTACCGATGCAGACGAACAAGTAGCAAAAATTCTTTACCGGTCTAATAAACCAATTGTTTTAGCGATTAATAAAGTAGATAACCCAGAAATGCGAGATCAAATTTATGATTTTTATTCTCTTGGGTTTGGTGAGCCGTATCCAATTTCTGGTTCACATGGACTAGGGCTTGGCGACATGCTTGATGCTGTTCGCGCTCATTTTCCAAAAGAAGAAGAGGAAGAATATCCAGATGACACAGTGAAATTCAGTTTAATCGGTCGACCAAATGTTGGTAAATCTTCTATTCTAAATGCACTGCTTGGAGAAGATCGTGTTATTGTTTCAGATATTGCGGGTACAACTCGTGATGCAATTGATACAACTTATACTTTCGATGGCCAAGATTATGTCATGATTGATACAGCCGGAATGAGAAAACGTGGGAAAGTGTATGAAAGCACAGAGAAATATAGTGTTTTACGTGCAATGAGAGCAATTGAACGCTCGGACGTTGTTCTTGTGGTTATCAACGCAGAAGAAGGTATTCGTGAGCAAGATAAACGAATTGCTGGATATGCGCATGATGCCGGACGTGCAATTATTATTGTTGTGAACAAATGGGATGCAATTAACAAAGATGAAAAAACAATTAATGTATGGACAGAAGATATTCGTGAGCAATTCCAATTCTTAAGCTATGCACCAATTGTTTTCGTATCTGCTAAAACAAAACAACGCTTAAATAATCTATTCCCACTTATTAACCAAGTAAGCGATAACCATTCATTACGTGTACAATCAAGTATGCTGAATGATGTTATTAGTGATGCTGTTGCAATGAACCCATCACCTATGGATAAAGGTAAACGACTGAAGATTTTCTATACAACACAAGTGGCGGTAAAACCACCAACGTTTGTTGTATTTGTTAATGATCCAGAACTCATGCATTTTTCGTATGAACGTTTCTTAGAAAACCGGATTAGAGAAGCATTTCCATTTGAGGGTACGCCAATTCGAGTAATTGCTCGTAAGCGTAAGTAAAGTTTTCGGGAGGAAAAATATAATGACACAGAAAAAAGTAGCTATTCTTGGCGCTGGAAGTTGGGGAACAGGTCTTGCACTTGTCCTAGCTGATAATAATCATAAACCAGTTATTTGGGGAAACTTAGATAAAATTGTGAATGAAATTAACGAATCGCACACGAATAGTCACTATTTGCCAGATATTATTTTACCAACTGAGGTAAAAGCGACATTGTCACTTGATGAAGCTATTGATGGTGCAGAAATTGTCGTAATTGCTATTCCAACAAATGCGATGCGTATCGTTTGTAAGCAGTTAAATGAAGCGCTAAAAGAACCCACAATTTTAGTTCATGTGAGTAAAGGTATTGAACCAGAAACAAACCTTCGAATGTCTGAAGTGATTGAGGAAGAAATTGATGCAGCTAAACGTAAAGCACTTGTGGTTCTTTCTGGACCAAGTCATGCGGAAGAAGTTGCCCTTCGTCATCCAACAACACTTTGTGCGAGCTGTAAAGATTTATCAGCTGCTGAGATTGTTCAAGATCGTTTCATCAATAATAACTTGCGTATTTATACGAATGATGATGTGATTGGTGCAGAAATTGGTGGCGCGCTTAAAAACATTATCGCACTTGGCGCAGGAATCTCTGACGGCCTTGGTTACGGCGATAATGCCAAAGCGGCACTAATGACTCGCGGAATGGCAGAAATCACTCGTCTCGGTGTTGCTGTTGGCTCTAATCCACAAACCTTTTACGGGCTGACTGGTATTGGTGACTTAATCGTTACTTGCACTAGTGTGCATTCACGTAATTGGCGAGCTGGAAATATGCTAGGTAAAGGCGAGAATTTAGATGAAGTATTAGAAAAAATGGGTATGGTCGTTGAAGGTGTACGAACAGCCAAAGCAGTACATGGCTGGGCGAAAAAACTAGATATTGATATGCCAATTACTGAATCGATTTACGCGATTTTATTCGAAAATAAAGATGCTCGCGAAGCAGTTGATTTATTAATGGGTCGCGAAAAGAAAATCGAAAAAGAATCATTTTAATAGAAAGAGTCAAGATAGGCTATTCGCTTATTTTGGCTCTTTTTTTGTGAAATATGCTAAAATGAAGCAGAAAAGCCAAATAATACAAAGTAGGTGGAAAATATGGAAGTTACTCGTACAGATAAAGCCGTAACATTAACATGGAACAAAGAAGAAGTCAGCGAAGGTACAGTGGTTTTTGTAAGTAGTAGTCCTAAACTAGAAGCAAATAGTGAACCCGTTTTCAAAGTAACAAATGATGTTGATCACTATTCATATGACACAAAGGATATTCCTATTTATTTCTTTTTAGAGACACCAAACGGAGATAAAGCTATTGTTTCTGAACGCATTTTGCCACTTGAAAGTGTATTCAATTTTCGAGATATGGGCGGTTATGCATCCAAAAACGGTAAGCATGTGAAATGGGGGAAGTTTTATCGCTCTTCTAATTTAGTGAATATTAATGAGAACGATGCAGCATTGCTTCAAAAACTACATATAAAATGGATTTGTGATTTGCGCAGTAGTTCGGAAGTTAAAGCACAACCAACACCAGCAATTGAAGGTATACTGAACAAACATATTCCCATTGGCACTGCCAAAAATGAAGAAACAAAGCTACCGGTAACAAATGATACAACTATTTATGAACCGTTGATGGGAGAAAGTTACCGCGTGTTTGTGCAATCAGTGGAAGGTTTTAGAGAAATCTTTACAGAAGTATTAGAAGATGCAAAAGCAGGCTTGCCGTTCGTTTTCCATTGCACTGCAGGAAAAGACCGTACAGGCGTCCTGGGGGCATTATTACTAACATTGTTAGATGTACCAGAAAAAACGATTTTCGACGATTACGCCATCACTAATCGCTACCAGGACGACATTTTACAAGAAATGGGAGGAATCGTGTCGCTCTTTTCGAGTGGAACCGAAAAAATCGATTTAGAAACGTTCCGGCCGATGGCAGAAGCTCGTCCTGAATATTTGGAAATTGCCTTTGATGAAATGAAAAAACAATATGGATCAGTAGCTAATTATTTAGAAAAAGGAATTGGAATTACTGCGACAGAAAAAGCAGCTTTCCAAAAAGAAATGTTAGAATAAAACTAGGCTCAGAAACCTAGAGTTTTCAGGTAATAGACGCAAATTTACACATATTTTTATGAAAAAAGAACTATTTTAGCTAATTGTGGTGGTATCGCTTGCTATTCTAAGGCTTCCAAGTTAGTATTATGGATAACAGGTTGATACTATCACGTTTTCAAGCATTTAAAGAAAAAAGTTTGTGGTTGAAAATGTTAAGAAACGGTGTCAGTTTGGCATTATTCCTTGCAGTTGTAGGGATTATGTGATAATCTTTTATCAGAATTACTGTTAAGGCTTGTAGTTAAGCCATTTCAGTCATGATTCTCCTTAGATTTCCAAATTCATTTTTGTTTTTGGAAAAAAAGAGAAATACAGGTATATCTTGTACCTGCTTATTTTGTATTATTCTGTGAAGGAGGTGAAAACACAATGGCAAATAAAACTGATTTAGTAAATAGCGTTGCTGAACTAGCTGATCTTTCTAAAAAAGACGCAGCGAAAGCAGTAGAAGCTGTATTCGAAACTATTCAAACTTCTTTATCTAAAGGTGAAAAAGTTCAATTAATCGGATTTGGTAACTTTGAAGTACGTGAACGTGCTGCCCGTAAAGGCCGTAACCCTCGTACTAAAGAAGAAATCGACATCCCTGCAAGTAAAGTACCAGCTTTCAAACCTGGTAAAGCGCTTAAAGAAGCTGTTAAATAAGCTACATAGACTTTTAAGCACTAACTCTAGTCTGGCCTTAATTTTATAATTAAGCTAGGCTAGTTTTTTTATGCCCATTTTTAGTGGTTTTCTGTTTTAGAAATAGGGAATATAATTACGAAAGCAAAAAAACCCTATTATTATCACTTATTCAAGCAAATTAAATTTACCTTGAAGTTCGGCTGTGTTAAGATATACAAGGTATATAATGCTAAAAAGATAGGGGAATTAAGGATGGAGCAAATAGACAAACAAAAGATTGCTGATGCGGTAAAAGTTATTTTAGAAGCAGTAGGAGAAAATCCAGATCGTGAAGGACTGATTGATACACCAATGCGAGTAGCTCGTATGTATGAAGAAGTTTTCGCCGGGCTGAAAAAAGATCCTTCTGTTCATTTCGATACTATTTTTGAAGAACAACATGAAGAATTAGTACTTGTGAAAGACATTCGCTTTTCGTCTATGTGTGAACATCATCTTGTCCCTTTTTTCGGAGTAGCACATGTAGCATACTTACCACAAAATGGAAGAGTTGCTGGTCTTAGTAAACTTGCACGCGTAGTGGATGATGTGAGTCGCCGCCCGCAGTTACAAGAACGGATTACAACGACTGTTGCAGAAATTATGATGGAAAAACTAAAACCGCTAGGTGTAATGGTCATCATGGAAGCAGAGCATATGTGCATGACTATCCGCGGTGTGAACAAACCTGGAACAAAAACAATTACAAGTGCTGTTCGTGGTGCTTTTAAAAATGACGATAAGCTTAGAAGTGAAGTTTTGGCTTTAATTAAGCATAATTAAATATCCTTTATGGTATAATTTATTTTACATAATAAGGAGATTCAAAGGGGATTGTTAAATGACTTATCAGGCAAGAGAGGCTGGGCTAAAGGAAGTGGAGCAGTTGGTACATGAGCAAGCAGTCTATCAATATTTACAAGAGAATAATGAAGGCGGGCAAATGGACAAAGATCAAATGCTCTTTCTTCATGAAGCAATTTCTGGCTCTGATTTGACTGATGCTGCAGCTTATCGCGTCGTTAGTGCAACGCTGTACATGATTTTAGCGCATGATACACATGAAAAAATTGATGAACCAGGCGATGTTGTAAAGCTGACACGTAAGGAACAAGAGTTGACAGTTCTTGCTGGTGATTTTTATAGCGCTCTCTATTACCGCACGCTTGCAGAATTAGAAATGATTCCACTTCTCCGTGCTTTGCAAAGTGGTGTCCAAGAAACAAACACGGCAAAAACAAATATATACCAATTACATGTAGCGACGGATGAAGAATATTTATCTCAGCTTACTTTGACGAATGCGGCTATTTTTGCCAAATTTGCTAAGTACTTTATGAAAGATGAAACATTTATCGCGCTTGGTTGTCAGTTCTTTTTACTCAAAAGGCTTCAAACGGAACTTGCTACTTATAAGGAAATTGGTGCGTCTAGGTTGAAGCGGGCGTTTGATCATGGCTACTTTGCAAAGGAAGCTGTATCTAATTTTGAAAGCTGGTTAGTAGCGATTATTCGTGATGTGAAAAGTGAAGTGGAACAACTAAAAACAGAAGCTGAACCACTTTCTAATCTACTAGAAAAAAGAATCATCGAAGTTATTAACGACTGATAAATAGAAGGAGATTCGGGATATGACGGAAACTAAAGAAGAAAAAGTACATAAAGTATTTGAAAAAATTTCCCCAAGTTATGACCGAATGAATAGTGTTATTAGTTTTAAACTACATGTGAAATGGCGCAAAGAAACAATGAAGCTAATGCGTGTTCAAAAAGGGACGAATGTTCTTGATGTTTGCTGTGGAACGGCAGATTGGTCGATTATGATGGCGGAAGAAATTGGCCCAGAAGGTCATGTGACAGGGCTTGATTTTAGTGAAAATATGCTGAAAGTTGGTCGCGAGAAAGTGAAGGAAGCGGATTTGCATAATGTGGAACTTATTCACGGGAACGCAATGGAATTACCTTTTCCGGATAATAGTTTTGATTACGTGACAATTGGTTTTGGGCTTAGAAATGTACCGGATTATATGCAAGTGTTGCGTGAAATGTACCGTGTGTTAAAACCGGGTGGACAGCTTGCGTGTATCGATACGTCGCAACCAAATATTCCTGGATGGAAACAAGTATTTAATGCGTATTTCCGTTACGTGATGCCTGTTTTCGGGAAGTTTTTTGCGAAAAGTTATAAAGAATATAGCTGGTTACAGGAATCAACGCGTGAGTTTCCAGGAATGGCACGACTTGCGGAAATGTTTCAAGAAGCCGGATTTTCATACGTAAGATATATTTCACACAGTGGCGGCGCAAGTGCAACCCACTTTGGATTTAAAAAGAAGGAACAATAAGGTGGCAAGCATGAAACTTAACTTTTTATATGCAAATATGCAAAAAGACATTGACTCAGTTGAAAAAGAACTTAAAAAGGCTCTTTCTGGCGCAGCTGCTGACACTACTTCCGCTGCGGCACTTCATTTATTAGAGGCTGGTGGAAAACGAATTAGACCGATGTTCGTTTGTTTATCCGCACGTCTTGCTGCTAATGCTGATTTTAACGCAGTGAAAAACGCCAGTGTGGCGATTGAATTAATTCATATGGCATCGATTGTGCATGATGATGTGGTGGATGATGCGGATTTAAGACGCGGACGCGAGACAATTAAATCGAAGTGGGGCAACCATATTGCGATGTATACTGGTGACTTTTTGTTTGCTAAGTCACTGGAATATATGACGGAAATTAAAGACGTTGCTGCGCACAAAATGTTATCTCATGTTACGGTGGAGCTTTCTACAGGCGAAATCGAGCAATTAAAAGATAAATATAATTTTGACCAAAGTGTGCGTAATTATTTACGCCGAATTAAACGGAAAACAGCTTTACTCATTGCAGCTAGCTGTGGGCTTGGTGGCGTTGTTTCTGGTCAAAGTGAAGCCGATTATCAGAAGTTATATCGTTTTGGTTATTATGTTGGCATGGCGTTTCAAATTACGGATGATGTACTTGATTTTGTTGGAACAGAAAAAGAACTTGGTAAGCCAGCTGGAGAAGATTTAAGACAAGGGAATGTCACATTGCCAGTATTTTTTGCAATGGAAGATCCTTTTCTTAAAAAACGCATCAGCCAGATTACAGAGGAAACTCCAGCAGAAGAGATCGCTGTTTTAGTGGAAGAAGTCAAAAAAACAGGAGCAAAACAGGCCGAAGATGTCGCAACAACCTACTTGAAAAAAGCAGTAGAAATATTAGATTCTTTGCCGCAAGTTCCTGAATTAAAACCATTAAAACAAATCGTTCGTGTTTTAGATAAAAGAAATTATTAACGTGAGGGAGGATTCTTTATGGAACAAACTTATGTAATGGTTAAACCGGATAGTGTAGAACGAGGACTTATTGGTGAAATTGTCACAAGAATAGAGAAAAAAGGCTTAAAAATAGTTGCTGGAAAATTAATGCAAATCGACCGCGAACTAGCAGAAAAACATTACGCGGAACATATTGGAAAATCTTTTTTCGAGGATTTAATTGGATTTATTACTTCAGGGCCGGTGTTTGCGATGGTGCTAGAAGGAGACGATGCGATTGCAACGGCACGTCGGATGATGGGGAAAACAAATCCGTTAGAAGCTGACCCCGGAACAATTCGTGCAGATTATGCGATACATACAAATCGAAATGTGATTCATGGATCGGATAGCCCAGAAAGTGCGCAGCGGGAAATTCAGTTGTTTTTTGCACCGGACGAAATTTTAAGCTATCAAAAAGCAGTCGACACTTGGATTTAGCATAGTATAGAGTTTAGGGAAACCTAGGCTCTTTTTTCATAGAGAAATTACCATTTAATGCCGTTTTTTGGTAAGATGAAAGAATGAAACGAAAGTATTGTGTTCTAGCTTCTCATATGTTAAGATATTACACATATACTTTAAAGCGCTAAAATATAAACGCTAGAAAATCTAGCTGAAATAGAAAAAGGAGAGATGAGCAGATGAGATACTTAACGGCAGGAGAATCACACGGACCGGGGCTTACAACAATTATTGAGGGGTTACCAGCAGGAATGCCTCTACTAGCAGAAGATGTAAACAAAGAACTAAAAAGAAGACAAGGTGGGCATGGTCGTGGGGCGCGGATGCGTATCGAAAAAGACCAAGTACAAATCACGGCAGGAATTCGTCACGGAAAAACATTAGGCGCACCCGTAGCAATGTTTGTTGAAAATAAAGACTGGAAGCATTGGGAAACGGTTATGAGCATTGAACCAGTTCCAGAAAAAAATGAAAAGTCTCGTCGCGTATCCCGTCCACGTCCTGGACATGCGGATTTGGTTGGCGGCATGAAATATGGTCATAACGATATGCGTAATGTACTAGAACGTTCTAGCGCGCGCGAAACGACTGTTCGCGTGGCAGCAGGAGCAGTAGCGAAAAAACTATTGCACGAACTTGGCATTGAAGTTGCCGGCCATGTACTTGAAATTGGCGGAACGCGTGCGAATTTAACACGTGATTACGCGGTTGCAGAAATCCAAGAAACATCCGAAGCTTCCCCAGTTCGTTGTCTAGACGGCGTGGCTGCAGAAGAAATGATGCAAAAAATTGATGACGCGAAGAAAAATGGCGACACAATTGGTGGAATTGTTGAAGTTGTTGTTGGCGGCGTGCCAGCTGGACTTGGTAGTTACGTACAATGGGACAAAAAATTAGATGCGAAAATTGCTCGCGCGATTGTAAGTATCAATGCATTTAAAGGTGCTGAATTCGGTGTCGGTTTTGAAGCCGCTAGAAAACCTGGTAGCGAAGTGATGGATGAAATTTTATGGAGTAAAGAAGATGGCTACACTAGACGTACAAACAATCTTGGTGGTTTCGAAGGCGGAATGACCAATGGTATGCCAATCGTTGTTCGCGGCGTAATGAAGCCAATTCCAACATTATACAAACCACTTCAAAGCGTGGATATTGATTCAAAAGAAACGTTTAATGCAAGTGTAGAACGTTCGGATAGTTGTGCAGTACCTGCTGCAAGCGTAGTAGCTGAAGCTGTTGTCGCTTGGGAAGTTGCAGTAGCTGTTTTAGAAAAATTTGATGGTGATCGTTTTGATACGCTTAAAAAACATGTGGAGGAACACCGAAACTTAACGAAGGAGTTTTAAACATGCCAGAAATTACAGTCCGTGCTAAAAGTAAAACATATCCAGTATATATTAATGAATTCGCATTAGAAGACATCCGCGAAAAATGGACAAAGAACCTTGCTAAATTTTCTCACGTGTTTGTCTTAACAGACGGACACGTGGCGGAACTTCATAAAGCGAAACTTGATGCGGTTCTCGCTGATTTACCTGTCGTCACTTATTATGTGGCACCAAACGGCGAAGAAGCGAAAACGTTCCGTGTGTATGAAGACGTGATGACAAAAATGATTGAAACAGGTCTTGATCGTAAAGCGGTTTTAATTGCTTTTGGTGGAGGCGTTATTGGTGATTTAGGTGGTTTTGTGGCCGCTACGTACATGAGAGGGATTCCATTTTATCAAGTTCCTACGACGGTTCTCGCGCATGATAGTGCGGTTGGTGGCAAGGTTGCGATCAATCATCCACTTGGCAAAAATATGATTGGTAACTTTTACCAGCCAGAAGCAGTCATTTATGATACGCAGTTTTTTGCTACTTTGCCAGAACGGGAATTGCGCTCTGGTTTTGCGGAAATGATTAAACATGCGCTCATTAGTGACCTGACTTTATTACGTGCTTTAATGGATACCTTTACGGAGCCGAAAGACTTTTATACGAAGGATTTGACGCCATTTTTACAACGCGGAATTGAAATTAAGGCAAATATCGTTGCGCAAGATGAAACCGAGCAAGGCGTCCGTGCGTATTTGAATTTTGGTCACACATTTGGTCATGCGCTAGAAGCTTATGGAAACTTTGGTAAATGGCTACACGGCGAGGCGATTACTTATGGGATGATTTATGCGCTCACGATGAGTGAGACTATTTACGGACTGGATTTCGATTTAGCAGAATTTAAAACTTGGCTAGAACAGTTGGGCTATGATACCACTTTTTACGCTTCAGTTCCATTTAGCAAGATACTGGAAAATATGCGTCATGATAAAAAAACAACTTTTAATGAAATAAGTATGGTTTTACTCGAAGAAATTGGTAAACCAGTTATTTTTAAAGCAGATGATGATTTGATTTTTGAAACATATAAACGTGTGATGCGAAAGGGAGGGAATGTCATTTGAGAGCGATTCGAGGGGCAACGACAATAGAAACTAATATACCTGAAGAAATTTATGCAGCGACGAAAGAATTATTTGAAGAAATTTTAACTCAGAATGAAGTCACGAATAGTGAGCAACTTACATCGGTAATTATTACGGTGACAGAAGATATTTCTGCTGCTTTTCCAGCGAAGGCTGTCCGTGAAACACCTGGATTTGAACTAGTGCCTGTTATGGGGATGCAAGAAATTCCGGTGCCGAATTCGCTTCCTATGTGCATTCGCTTCATGGTATTCACAGATTTACATAAGCCACTTGGAGCGATTAACCATGTTTACTTACGCGGAGCAAAAGTATTGCGCCCAGATTTAGTGAAAGAGGGGGATGCGTAATGAAATGGAAAAAATCTCTTGCAGGTCTATCTTCTTATAAGCCAGGGAAACGCGAAGAAGAAGTGATGGCAGAACTTGGTTTAACGAAAATTACCAAACTGTCATCCAACGAAAACCCACTGGGAACTTCTCCAAAAGTGGCGGCTCTTCAAGCAAATTCTAACGTGGAAACAGAAATTTATCCAGATGGTTGGGCTTCTAGCTTGCGTACAGTGGTCGCTGATTTCTATCAACTGGAAGAAGAGGAATTGATTTTTACAGCTGGTGTGGATGAACTGATTGAACTGTTGACGCGGGTTTTACTAGATACGACAAAAAATACAGTGATGGCGACACCGACATTTGTGCAGTATCGTCAAAATGCGTTAATCGAAGGCGCCGAAGTAAGAGAAATTCCGCTACTTGTGGATGGTGCGCATGATTTAGATGGTATGTTGAATGCGATTGATGACAATACGACGATTGTTTGGGTTTGCAATCCGAATAACCCAACTGGGAATTATATTGAATTAGCGGATATTCAAGCGTTTTTAGACAAAGTACCAAATGATGTACTGGTTGTTTTAGATGAAGCATACATTGAATATGTGACACCACAACCTGAAAAACATGAACATTTAATTCGTAGGTATAAAAATTTAATTATTACCCGGACTTTTAGTAAAATTTATGGTTTGGCAAGTGCCCGTGTCGGTTATGGCATTGCGGATAAAGAAATCATCAATCAACTTAATATTGTACGTCCGCCGTTTAACACGACGAGCATTGGTCAAAAATTGGCTATTGAAGCAATTAAGGATCAAGCTTTTATTGAGGCATGCAGAATTTCTAATGCAAATGGAATTAAACAATACGAAGCGTTTGCGAAACGTTTTGAACAAGTAAAACTATATCCAGCGAATGGCAACTTTGTTTTAATAGATTTAGGAATCGAAGCAAGAACTATTTTTAGCTACTTGGAAAAAAATGGCTATATTACGCGTTCTGGCGCGGCGCTTGGTTTCCCAACTGCTGTTCGAATTACGATCGGAAAAGAAGAGGAAAATAGTGCGGTAATTGCACTTTTAGAAAAATTATTGTAAGTGTTTGGAGGCGTTTTTTGAATGAAAGGGACAGTAGTTATTGTTGGACTTGGGTTAATTGGCGGTTCTATTGCCCTTGCGATTAAAGCCAAACACCCAGAAGCACATATTATCGGGATTGACGTTTCCTATCATTCGTTAGAAGTTGGAAAGTCTCTCGGCGTCATTGACGAAATTGGCGAAAGTATTTTAATAGATGGACCAAAAGCAGATTTACTTATCTTCTGTTGTCCAGTAAAAGAAACAGAACAGTTATTAACACGTTTACCCGGATTACGTTTAAAGAAAAATGTAATTGTTACGGATACAGGTAGTACAAAAGGAACCATCATGGAAGCATCCACGGCACTTAGAGAAAGTGGTATTACGTTCATTGGCGGGCACCCAATGGCGGGTTCGCATAAAAGTGGCGTCCGTGCTGCCAAAGAACTTTTGTTTGAAAATGCTTATTATTTGTTAACACCAACAAAAGACGTGACAGAAGACAACGTGACTGACCTAAAAACATGGCTGTCTGGTACGAATGCTAAATTCTTAGTATTATCACCAAATGAGCATGATGAAATTACTGGCATGTTGAGCCACTTACCGCATATCGTGGCAGCCGCTTTAGTGAATCAGACGCAAAGTTTTACTGAAGAACATCCCGCCGCATTTCGTCTAGCAGCTGGAGGATTTCGTGATATTACACGGGTTGCTTCGTCTGATCCAAGAATGTGGACGGATATATCTATTAGTAACCAAAAAACGTTAACGAAACAGCTGACGATTTGGCGAGATAGTATGAACCAAGCGCTTGAGATGCTTGAAAGTGAAGATGCGACTTCTATTTACGCCTTTTTTGATGGGGCAAAAGAATTTCGAGATTCACTTCCAGTTCATCAAGGCGGTGCGATTCCATCTTTTTACGATTTATTTGTCGACGTACCAGATTATCCTGGGGTTATCTCTGAGGTGACTAGGTATCTAGGCGAAGAAGAAATTAGTTTAACGAACATCAAGATTTTGGAAACACGTGAAGATATTTTCGGTGTGTTACAAATTACTTTCCAATCGGATGAAGACAGGGACCGGGCGAAGCGTTGCATTGAAACACGAAGTAACTATACATGCCATTACGAATAGGAGCGAAATGACGATGAAATTAATTACAAATAAACAAGGGCTGGTTGGTGCAATCACAGTCCCTGGCGACAAATCAATGTCCCACCGCAGTATTATGTTTGGGGCCATTGCAGAAGGAAAAACGGTCATTCGTCATTTCTTACGTGCAGATGATTGCCTAGGAACGATTAAGGCATTCAAAGCATTAGGTGTGAAAATTGAAGAAACGGATGAAGAAATTATTGTGCATGGCACTGGTTTTGATGGGCTGAAACAAGCGGATGGTCCACTTGATATTGGTAACTCAGGTACGACAATTCGTTTAATGATGGGTATTTTAGCTGGGCGAGATTTTGATACAGTTATTTTAGGGGACGAATCCATCGCGAAACGCCCAATGAACCGCGTCATGCTGCCGCTACAACAAATGGGGGCAAAAATGCATGGTAAAGACGGTTCTGAATTTGCGCCGATTACGATTACAGGGAAGCAATCATTAAAACGAATGGAATACCATATGCCAGTCGCTAGTGCACAAGTGAAAAGTGCAATTATTTTCGCAGCCTTGCAAGCGGAAGGTGAAACGATTATCCATGAAAAAGAAAAAACACGTGATCATACGGAACATATGATTCGCCAATTTGGTGGTGAAATTGAAATGGACGGCTTAACCATTCGCGTCAAAGGCGGTCAAAAATTCACCGGGCAAGAAATGACAGTGCCAGGCGACGTTTCCTCCGCAGCATTCTTTATCGTTGCTGGTTTAATCACGCCAGGCAGTGAGATTGAACTAACTCATGTTGGCTTAAATCCTACTAGAACTGGAATTTTTGATGTGGTTAAGCAAATGGGTGGCAGTTTAGTTGTCAAAGATTCCAGCAGAAGTACTGGGAAATTAGCGGGCACTGTTGTTGTCAAAACGAGTAAGTTAAAAGGAACAGAAATTGATGGCGATATTATTCCTCGTTTAATTGATGAAATTCCAGTTATCGCGCTTTTAGCAACACAAGCAGAAGGAACAACGATTATTAAAGATGCAGCTGAATTAAAAGTCAAAGAAACGAATCGTATCGATGCCGTTGCTACGGAGCTAAACAAAATGGGTGCTGATATTACGCCAACCGAAGACGGCTTAATTATTCGCGGGAAAACACCACTTCATGCGGCCAATGTAACGAGTTACGGCGATCACCGCATTGGGATGATGCTGCAAATTGCTGCACTTCTTGTTGAGGAAGGCGATGTGGAATTAGAACGTCCAGAAGCAGTTTCTGTTTCGTATCCAACTTTCTTTGAAGATATTCGTTCACTATTAAAATAACAACTTCTACCAGTGCTGTATGCTAATCACATCAGCGCTGGTATTTTATTTAAGAGAGGCAATCACTTTTTCTTATAAGCGAACTAATGGTATAATAGAAAAACGACTTATTATTAAAGAAGGTGCAGAAATGGAATTAGCTAATAAAATGTTACATGCGTTAGAGCATGAAGATATGGCGCTTGCGAAGAAGTATTTTGATGAAGTAGTGCAAGCGGGAACAGATGAAGAACAATATTATTTAGCAGAAGAATTGTTTACACTCGGCTTTTTAGATGAAACGGAAGATTTGTACGAACTTCTGTTAGCAAAATACAAGGATGAAGGCGAGTTACTTGTCCGTGCAGCTGAGGTCGCACTTGAGAAAGACGATATTGATTCTGCGCAAGACTATTTAGAAAAAGTAAATAAAGAAGACGAAGCATATATTGAAAGTTTGCTCGTGTTAGCTGATTTATATCAAATGCAAGGGTTGTTTGAAGTAAGTGAGCAAAAATTACTAGAAGCCAAACAAATGGCGCCAAATGAGCCGATTATTGATTTTGCACTTGGGGAATATTATTTATCGCAAGCAAGATTCGCGTCCGCTGTGCAGTCTTATCAAACAGCTGTTGAAGCCGGGTTAACGATTATTTCGAATGGTGCGGTGTCTGTTTATGAACGGATTGCCGAAGCGTTTGCTGCTAGTGGAGCGTTTGAAGAAGCGCTGTCTTACTACGAGCGGGCACTTGAGGATAAAGAGTCGGTCGACACTCTTTTCGGGATGGGATTAACGGCTTATCAGGCCAAAGATTACACGAAAGCGATTCATGCGCTGGAACATTTGCGTGAACACGATCCTTCTTACACAACGCTCTATTCTTATTTAGCAAAAAGCTACGAAGAAAATGGCGAACCGGAAAAAGCAATTGCGGTACTTAAAGACGGTTTAACGCAAGATGAATTTAATAAAGAAATGTTCCTTGAAGCTGGGAAACTGGCTGTTACGTTACGTTTGCCAGAAGAAGCAGAAGAATTTTATCGTCAGGCGATTGTGCTGGATGAGGAGTACTCGGAAGCAATTATGCAGCTGAACAAATTATTACTTGCGAAGGAAGACTATGAAGGGGTCATCGAATTAGTAGAAGGCCTTGGGGAAGAAGTTGTTTCTGAACCACAAATTTTCTGGGACGTAAGTGTTGCATATCAGGAAACAGAACAATATAATAAAGCAAAAGCAAATTATGAACTGGCTTATTCGCACTTTACAAATAATCCTACCTTCTTAAAAGAATATGGTTTATTTTTAAGAGAAGAAGGCGAACACGCAAAATCACAAGAAATTTTGCGTAATTATTTGGAACTAGAGCCAGAAGACACAGAGATTTTATCATTATTTGATTAAACGCTAAAAAGAATACAGGAAGGGACTGAGGAAAGATGAAGGCATCCATTTCAATAGACGAGAAGAAAGATTTTATTCGCTGGTTTTTAAATAAACACCAGATGAAGACTAGAGAAGCAATGTGGGTTTTAAATTACATTGCGGGCCATGATCAAATTGTAAAATATGTTCATTTTGTTGATAATTTGGAAGGGTGTGCGCGTGGGCTTTCACTTAGTGCTCACGGTGTTGAATCCGAACCGTTCCTATTTTTTAAAGGTAACATTATGACAACTGATCCAGAAAAAGCATTTCATGATATTCGGTTAAATTGGGACGAAGAATTATACGTTGAACTTCATTTTGAAGAGGCAATGTCTTCACCTGAATATGCACTTGTTCGTGAAGACAATCCTTTTGCAGCAGTGAAGCTTGCGGATGAGGAGAAAGAAATGGCGGATGCGCTTATTTATCAATCTGTGCACCAATTTTCAAGAGAAAAAGTATTACAACAAATCGATGAGGCGCTGGATACACGTGATGAAGCCGCTTTTCATAAGTTAGTTCGAATTTTACAGCAAATGGATACGGAAAAAGAATAAGGAATAAATCCTAGTTAGTAGGGAAATGATGTGAAAACTGCATCATTTCATTGCTGTGCTAGGATTTTTTAAGGGAGCTGGGGAATATTGTTATATAGTTTACTTGCAAATCGGGCTTTTCTACGATTACTTTTCTTTGGTAATTTACTCGGAGCGATTTATGGATACATATGGTATTTACCGCAATTACAAATGACAGAGCCGCGTTTTTGGTTATTTGTACCTGATAGTCCAACGGCGATTTTGTTCTTCACTTTGGCGCTTGTTGCTTTTCTTGGGAAAAAGCATTGGCCTTTAATGGAAGCGCTAGGATTTGTATGTTTAGTGAAATATGGTTTGTGGGCAGTCGGCATGAATATTTTTTATATGGTTGATCAAGGAGTGCTAGTTTGGGGCTCTGTGGTATTAATTTTGACGCATGGTTTTATGGCAGTAGAAGGTATTCTTTATGCGCCGTTTTATCGTTTTCGAATAGGGCATTTTATGATTGCAGCGGTATGGGTGTTTCATAATGATGTGATTGATTATGTATTTGGTCAAATGCCGATTTATATGGGGCTAGAAAAATACTTACCGGAAATTGGTTATGCAACATTTTGGTTAACAGTACTCGTTCTATGGTTTGTATATGATAAAACGATAAAAAATAAGCATCTTACATTAGAATTTCCTCATGATGAGTGAAAGAGGTTGAGTCTTGGTGGTAGTTAATTTATACTAAGAGATAAGGATATTCACTGAAAAAAAGTAGTAGGAGGAAGATGATTAGATGTCGTTTAGTCAGTATATTATTTATTTTATTATCGTTGCGGCAATCCCGCTTTGGGCACAGTATCGGGTAAAAACTACCTATGCGCACTATTCCAAAGTTGGCGTGGCAAATGGTTTAACTGGTGCCGAGGTTGCACGTCATATTTTGGATACCAATGGTTTAACGAATGTTCCTGTGCATGAAACAAATGGAATGTTAAGTGACCACTATGATCCTCGAAAAAAAGCGGTTTTTCTTTCTGAAGCTAACTTCCGCGGTCGTTCTATCGCCGGGGCAGCTGTTGCAGCCCACGAAGTAGGACACGCGATTCAAGATCAGCAAGATTATGCATTTATGCGTTTTCGTTCAGCGCTTGTTCCTGTAACAATGTTTAGTTCCAATATTTCTTGGGTGTTCTTAATTATCGGAATGCTTGCAAACGTTGCTAGTTTCATGTTGCTAGGGATTATTTTGATGGCGGTAGGTGTACTTTTCCAATTAATTACGTTACCCGTTGAATTTGACGCTAGTAAACGAGCACTTGTTCAATTAGAAAGCGGCGGACTTGTCGCACCCTCAGAGCTTCCACAAGCGAAAAAAGTTTTAAGTGCGGCTGCGATGACTTATGTTGCTGCAATGGCCGTAGCGGTACTGGAACTTCTAAGATTGCTACTTATTTTTACGAATATGAATCGAAATTAGAATATAGAAACTAAACCTGAGAGCTTTCTCAGGTTTTTGTTTGGTGAAAAAAGCTTGGCACTGAGTCGAATGCTTGCTATACTTAAACACGGATAAAGTAAAGGAGCGGGACAATGGATTATGATGTAATTGTTATTGGTGGCGGGCCATCTGGACTTATGGCGGCTATCAGTGCAGCAGAGAAAAATAAACGAGTACTATTAATTGAAAAAGGACCGAAATTGGGACGTAAATTAATTATGTCTGGTGGCGGACGTTGTAATGTAACCAATAGACGACCAGCAGAAGAAATTATTAAACATATTCCTAGCAATGGTCGCTTTTTATATAGTGCGTTTCATGCCTTTGATAATGAAGATATTATTCGTTTTTTTGAAAGACTTGGCGTGGCGTTAAAAGAGGAAGACCACGGCAGAATGTTTCCTGTATCGAATAGCGCACGTTCGGTTGCTGAGGCGATGATTCAGCGGATGGAAAAGCTTGGCGTAAAAATTTACATGCAAACAGCCGTGAAACAAGTGGATTATGAGGATGGACATGTGAAGGGCGTTACGCTGAAAGATGGTCAAGAAATTTCAGCAAGCGCGGTCATTGTTGCAGTTGGTGGTAAATCTGTTCCTCGGACAGGTTCGACCGGAGACGGCTACGCTTGGGCGAAAAAAGCAGGACATACCATCACAGAACTTTATCCGACAGAAGTGCCGATTACGTCCAGTGAGCCTTTTATTAAACAAAAAGTGTTACAAGGAACGTCGCTTCGTGATGTGTCCCTTTCTGTTTTAAATGCAAAAGGGAAGCCGATTATTACGCATCAAATGGATATGATTTTCACGCATTTTGGTGTGTCAGGACCAGCAGCACTTCGTTGTAGTATGTTTGTGCTTCGTGAATTGAAGAAAACGGGCGCAGGTACGGTGAAGATGCGTCTTGATTTATTCCCGAATGTATCCGCTGCGGAACTTTCAAAAGATGCGTATAAATTGTTAGAAGAGAATCCGAAGAAAGCCTTGAAAAATTCGTTAAGTTCGCTTTTACAAGAGAAAATGTTATTGTTTTTACTTGAAAAAGCAGACTTAGAGGAAACGGCTGAATATAAACAAGTAAGTCCGAAAAAAATCGAGCAATTTATTCAGTTATTAAAAGATTTTACTTTTGAAGTGAATGGTACGCTTGATTTTGAAAAGGCATTTGTGACTGGTGGCGGGGTTTCTGTGAAGGAAATCAAACCGAAAGAGATGCAGTCGAAGTTGATGGAAGGATTATTTTTCTGCGGGGAAATACTGGATATCAATGGTTATACGGGTGGATATAATATAACTTGTGCGCTAGTGACTGGACATACGGCAGGAGCTTACGCGGCAGAAGTTTCGAATGCATAAAAAATGACCAAATCTGTTATTCGCAGATTTGGTCATTTTTAATTTTTAACCGATTAATTTTTCGTGGAACATTCTTTGACAAAGTTCCATTTTTTGTTCTTCATTTAGATCTTTCGTATTTAAGCAGTAGCCGCTGATACGTAAGATTACAGGGATACCAGCTTTGATTTTTTCGATTACTTCGTCGTGGTTAAGAACGTTCAAGTTGATATGTTGACCGCCTTTTGTAAAGTAACCGTCAAGAATACCAACTAGGTTATGATGTTGTTCTTCGGTTGTTTTACCGAACATTTTTGGAGCTCCTTGGATGGTTAAGGAGATTCCGTCATTAGCATAGTGGAATGGTAATTTAGAAAGGCTTGCAAGGTTATCTAAGAATCCACCTTTTGCTTTGTTAGAAGGGTTAGCTCCTGGGCTGAAGAATTCTGGTTCTTTAACGATTTTACCGTTTTCATCAAATACAGGTCCTTTATGCACTGGGGAGTTACCACATTGTTTAGAGTAAGCAACATTAGAAGTGATTGTTAGAACAGAAACAGTTGCTTCGCTATCTTTGTAAAGTTTATGGGAATCTAATTTGTCTTTGAACATTTTAAGAACCATTACAGCGATATCATCGGCACGGTCATCATTTTCACCGTAACGAGGGAAGTCGCCTTCTACTTCATAGTCATATACAAAACCGTCTTCGTCGCGGATAGTTTTTACTTTGGCGTGTTTGATGGCACTTAGGCTATCTACTACGTTAGCGAATCCACAAATACCGAATCCCATGTTGGCTGTTACTTTAGATGGTAAGAAGGCCATTTGCATGCTTTCATAGTTATATTTGTCTGTCATAAAGTGAATGATATTCATCGCATCTACATATGTGTCTGTTAACCAGTCCATTGATTTATCGAATTTTTCTAGTACTTCTTCGTATTCAAGGTATTCGGTTGTAATTGGTTCTACTACATCGAATACTTGGTTTTTGTGAAGATCATCTTTACCACCGTTGATAGCACCAAGAAGACATTTAAGTACGTTGACACGAGCACCAAAATATTGCAGGTTATGTGTTTCGCCTTTGTCTTTGTCTGCTTCTGGGTTAAGTGGGCTAACACAACAGCTGATACATTGCATATCGCCATAGCCTTCTTCTTGCATTAATTTATCATTTTCGTATTGAATGGAGGAATGTTTTACGCTCATTTTCATACAATATTCTTTAAAGCTTTCAGGCAAACGAGCATCCCAAAGGACAGTTAAGTTTGGTTCCGCGGAGTTTCCTAGGTTATCTAAGCAGTGTAAGAAACGATAATCTGTTTTAGTCACACGATGACGACCGTCTGCACCCATACCAGCCATAGATGTTGTAACGAAAGTAGGGTTAGAAGCGTAAAGTTCGTTATAACCATCTGTTCTTGCAAAACGAACCATTCTTAATTTAAGGGTTAATTGTTCGATTAATTCTTGCGCATCGAATTCGGTGATAATGCCTTTTTCTAAATCGCGTTGGATGTAGATATCAAGGAAAATCGGAATACGACCGAATGAGCTTGCAGCACCGTTTGCTTGTTTAATAGAAGCAAGATAGCCCATGTAAGTCCATTGTACAGCTTCGGTTGCATTTTCAGCTGGACGGCCAAGTTCTAAACCATACTCGTTACCTAAAACGATTAAGTCTTTAAGTGCTTTGATTTGTAACCAAATTTCTTCACGTAAACGAATATTTTCATCAGAAGAAATGGCAATTTTTTTCAAGTCTTGTTGTTTTTCAGCGATTAAGCGATCCACACCGTAAAGTGCTGGTTTTTGGTACAAGCCGATGATTCTTCCGCGAGAGTAAGCATCAGGAAGACCACTAACGATATGTGAGTGACGCGCACGTTTGATATCATCTGTATATGCTCTGAAAATACCATCATTTGCTGTAGAACGATTTTTTACGTAGAAGTCATGTAATTCTTGGTCGATGGAGTAGCCGTTGTCTGTTAAACATTGTTCTGCTGTTCTAAGGCCACCATTTGGCATAAACGCTAATTTGAATGGTTTATCTGTTTGTAGACCAACGATAACTTCATTTTCTTGGTCTACGTAACCAGCTTTGTGAGACGCAACATTGGATACGATAGCGTTATCCATATCAAGTACGCCGCCTTTTGCATCCATTTCTTCTACCAGTTTATTTATTTTTTCATTTAGTTTCGTTGTTCTTGGTGTGCTTTTTTCTAAGAAGCTTTCATCGCCATCGTAAGGAGTGTAGTTGTCTTGAACGAACTGTCCTACACTAATGTTTTCTTGCCATGCGGTTCCTTTAAAACCATCCCATGCTTTTGTCATTATAATTTCCTCCTTCAATTGTGTTCCTTTTCACTTAAAGCCAGAAACAAGTCTTTAGAATCTTTCTTCATTGAACAGCATACTCCTTTGTGAAAACGAAAACAATATAAAATCAGAAAGAAAATAAATTTCTTTTATATAACTAGAAAAGGCTTTCAACAGCTGTGTTAATACAGTTTTTTGTCTAAAATAGGGCGGGAGGCGAACGGCAGAAAAAGAAGCCTAGCTAATATGCTAAACTTCCTTTGTGTTTGAAACTTCTTCTATAAAAGTATCGACAATGCTGTCACGTTTATCAACGAAATTTGGGTTAGCTCGGCTTGGGTGGACGCGGTTAGAAAGGACAATTAAGCTGGCTTGGCGTTTTAAATCAAGCACCATGAAAGTCCCAGTGAACCCGGTGTGATATAAGACGGACTCACCGCGGAGATCCCAGCCTAGCCCGCGACTTCTATTTAGACCAGGGGTATGATTTATTTGCATGAGTTGCCATGTTTTTTCAGAAAGAATTGGAGCACCGAGTTGTAACATGAGCGCATCCCGGAATTTAGAAAGATCACTTAGCGTACTAAAAAGACCAGCATGTCCCGTGCCTGATTTGGCAGTCCAAGCCTTGAAATCATGTACCTCACCTTGAATTAAACCGCGCGTTTGATCAAGTTCGGTTGGGATAACTTGTTTTTTATTTGCGGGATGAAAACTTGTGTTTGTCATAATCAGGGGTTCTAAAATATTGTTTTGGATGGCTTTTTCATAATTGCCGTCCAATTTACTAATTAAATAACCAAGTAAAAGAAAATTAGCATCGGCGTATGTGACTACCGTTCCAGGAGTATTAATTTGTGGTGTGGCATAGACATAACGCATAACGTCTTCTCGGTTATTCATTGAAAAGTTAGGGATATTTTGTGCAAGGCCGGAGCTATGTGTTAGTAAATGTAAAATCGTAACATTGTTGTACTGGAAATCTGGTAAATATACTTGAATAGGGTCGTTTAATTGGAATCTTTGTTGTTCGATGAGTTGCAAAATACGAGTAGTCGTAGCAATAACTTTGGTCAAAGAAGCGATATCATAAATGTTTTCTGTTGTTCTTGGCAAAATTTCTGCTTCTGGAAAAACGGATTTTAATCCCATGATGTTATTTTCTTCCAGGTGGTTCGTTTTAATTTGATAACTGATTCCTGGAGTGGAGCCGTTTTGGACGAGTTGATCTAGTGATTGCTTCGTTTTGTAGAACATATCTAAACTCCTTTATAAATAGGTTGCCACATTTCCCGCTCGATAGCTTCGATGACATTCGTTAATTCGACTTGATGGATGTTTTCTTTTATAGCTTGGTTAGCGACAGCAATGGCTACTGCGCGCGATGTTTCTCGAAGGGTGCGCACATGTGGTAAAAGAGCTGCGCCTGCTTTGTTTGGCGAAATCTGCTCAGCGACAGCCATCGAAGCAGCAGCGAGCATATCATCTGTAATATATTTTGCACGAGTGACAAGAGCACCAAGCCCTAGTCCAGGGTAAAGAAGTGCGTTGTTCGCTTGACCAATTTCATAAGTGGTATTTTGATATTCGACTGGTTTGGAAGGGCTACCAGTGACGATAAGTGCTTTTCCGTCTGTCCACTGGATTAAATCAGAAGCAGTTGCTTCGGCTAATTTTGTTGGATTAGAAAGTGGCAAAATCGCTGGTCGTTCTGTATACTGGGTCATTTTTTTGACGATACTCTCTTTAAAGGCACCGGTGACACCAGAACAGCCGATTAACATCGTTGGATGAACGGCTTCCACTAAGTTTTCTAATGTATCTGTAGGCACGTTAGACCATTCAGCCGATGGATGCGCATATTTCTTTTGCCCGGTAGTTAAGTCTGTCATATTATCAAGCACTAAACCTTTTCGATCGACTAAATAAAAGTGCTTTTTGGCTTTTTCAAAAGAGAGACCGGTTTCACGCATCAATTGCGCACTAAGTTGATCAGCAATACCGATTCCAGCAGTTCCGGCCCCAAAAATAATAATCTTTTGTTCACTTAATGGAATGCGTGAAACTTGAATCGTCGCAAGAACAGCGGCAACCACCATGGCTCCAGTACCTTGAATATCATCGTTAAATGTACAAATTTTATCGCGGTAATTATGCAGAATACGACTTGCATTCGCGCGTCCAAAGTCTTCCCAGTGAAGGATGGCTTTCGGGAAAACTTCTTTCATAACATTAACAAAAGAAGCAATAAAAGCGTCATATTCACTTTCTGAAAGGCGGGGGCGTTTATTTCCTAGATACAGTGGATCGTTAAGAAGTGTTTCGTTGTTCGTTCCGGCGTCAATAACGACAGGAAGAACACGGTCTGGTGCAAGTCCAGCTGCAACCGTATAAACCGCTAATTTTCCAACAGCGATTTTGACACCATTCACACCCCAGTCGCCAATTCCAAGCACACCTTCACCATCTGTTATGACAATCATATCAATATTCGGATTATTTTTTGCGTAGTTTTTTATTGATGCGCTTAATTTTTCGGGTGCAAAGGCATCAATAAATAAGGCTTCATCCGGCGCAGTGTATTCTTTATGGTACTGGATAACTGCGTCGCCGATAGTTGGTGTATAAATAATTGGCAAATAGTCAGTCACGTTTTTTGTTACGAGATAATAATAAAGGGTGCGATTTTCATTATATAAGTTTGTTAAAAGCTGATGTTTATGTAAAGGTGTTTCTAAATTTTCTATTTGCGTCTCGATGCGCACGGCTTGTTGTTCAATTGTTTCGATAATTGGTGGCAGTAATCCTTCCAATTGATAGTTTGCTCTTTCTTCTTCTGAAAAAGCGGTTCCTTTGTTTAATAATGGATTATTCATATAGTCAAAACCTGATTTTACAGTCATTTTTCAGCACTCCTTTTCATTCTATTCTATTTTACATGGGGAAAAGAAGAATAACAACTGATTCAAAACAAAAAGAAAACCTGACAAAATCAGATTTTCTTTTTTATTCTTAATGAAAATAATAACCTTGCGCATAGGGAATGCCAATTTCTTGAAGGAATTCTAACTGCTCTTTTGTTTCTACTCCCTCGACAATTAAGGATTTGTGATGTTTCCTGACATAATTATGAAGTTGCTCAAAGAAGATTTTTTTGCCATCGCTCTCAAATAAATCTCGTAGTAATAAGCGATCGGTTTTGACAAAATCAGAATGGTGCGCAAAAACGCGATGCAAGTCCGCATAACCGGAGCCAAAATCATCAATAGCAAATTTAGTATCGTGTTTTTTCTGGAATAGAAGCAGTTGTTTTTCTAAGTCGTTCATTCGTTCTTGTGGTAACTTGGATGTTTCCAAAAATTCAAAAACTATTTTCCCGTTATCAAGAAGGGTATCATGCAGTTCTTCTTGATTTTCTAAAAATGTATCATACGAAATATTGACAAATAATGGCGTGTCTCCGCTTTTGTTAAAGCGTTTCACTGCGTTATGAAGCGTGAGCAGCTCAAATGCTTTTTGCAGACCATCCTGTTCCGCTTCTTCAATAAAATCACTAATCGCATTCCAGTGATCTGTTTTCAAGCGGGTGAGTGACTCATAGCCGAAAATTTGTGTATTTTCTACAGCAACAATCGGTTCATATATTGTATCAAAGTGATTTTGATCAATAATCTCACGTACGGAGGGCTTTTTCATTTGTCCAACTTCTTTCCGTTATTTCTTAAGAGTTATTTCTTTATTTATATAATCGAAAAAATGGGTCGTTTCAGGATTTGACGTATCCATTTTCTCTAATAACTCTTTGGTGATTTTACCATTTTTAGCTTGATTTGTCTTGTTAAAATACTGTGTCAAAAAGGCATAAACGGCAGTAGATTCGTTTTCCGTGCTCGGTTTCTTCGTTTCTCTTCCATAGCGAGCATAAATTTTTCCTTTAGAAGCTAATTCTGTTTGTAAAAAATTATCGAAGTTTGGCTCTATATCACCATTTTCTTCAAAATAAGCAAGCGCGATGAGCATTTGATCAATCATATTGACTTCTTTTGGATCAGCGTATTGAAACTGTCCGTTTTGAAATACTTCTGTAAAAAATGGATCGGCATTGACCGTTTGAATTGGTAGATAGGCTTTATCACGATAATTAACTTGTTGCATTGCTTGGATATTTAGATAACTTAAATGGAGCGTATCTGCTTTTTTCTTATGAACAAAATCGTAAAAGTCTACTGGAACACCTTGTTCAGCGCTATATTTTTTGGTGTTGGCTAGGATTTTATCTGCCATTTTTTTGTAGGATGGGAAACTAAATTTTTCGCTCGCTTGATAAAGTGCTTCTGTAATGCGGAAATCATCTACAATCGCATTAGTCGTTGTTGCGTCGGTTGCTTCCCATTTAATAAAGTTATCTTCGGTTATAAAATTCTTTTCTAAATGACTTACTTGTTCTTGGAAAGTTTTACTATCATTCACTTCGACCAAATATTCCATATAAAGTCCGATGCTCTCGGCTAAATAATGCGGTTCTTGCGCGTTTTTGTAATCCACAATTAAACCGTTTTTTGCAGTATAGTTTTCTTTTACATACGTTTGAACAGAGGTGGAAGTGGGTGTGGTTTCTTTTGGTGCACTCACTGTTTTTTTAGGCTCTGGTCGAAGAAAAATGAAAAATCCGGCGCCGATAAAGATAAGTAAAATAAGAATTAGGATGAATCGTTTCATTCGAGTTCCCCCTGGTGAACAGCAATTTGGTTGCGGCCGTTTTGTTTTGCTTGATAGAGCGCTTGGTCAGCAGCTTCGAAAAGTGATTCGGTTGTTGAAAAGTTGGAACTAGCAGAAGCGACACCGATAGATACAGTAACTTTGCCACTTGCGGGATTATAAGGAAATTTAGCCCGCTCCACTTCTTCCCGGAAAAAATCTGCAATTAAAGCGGCTTGCTCGGTACCAACATTTTGAAGTAATACGGCAAATTCTTCGCCACCAATTCGCGCAAACATAGTCCTTGGCGGAAAGGTTCGATTTTTAAGAATGCTACTAAACTGCGCAAGAACTGTATTGCCAGCTTGATGACCATGAAAATCATTTATTTCTTTAAAATGATCAATATCAATAATGAAAAGAGATAATGACTTTTTTCTTTTCTGTGATTTCGTAAAAATCCAGCCAAACTGCTGGGTGAAAAAGCGCATATTTGGCAAATTAGTTAAACTATCCGTCATTGCTGTTTCAGTCAGATTTTGGATAACAAGATTACTTTTATCGATATAGTTACATGCGTAAAACACGAGTAAGGCGGTTACAAAGAACAGCAAGAAATACTCGATAATCTCAAAACCTCGCAAAATGCGCCCTTCGTCAAAATTATTTACGAAATAATAAAGAATCGCCGGGAAGTTTAAAATAATCAACGCAACAAATCTCGAAAAGCGTTGTTTTTTCCAAAAGGTCACTAGTAAGCAAGCAGCAAAAATGAGTGTCATTAAAATAACATACCGACTAGTAGTAGGAGAGGCTATATCAAAACTAATCCGACCAAAAAGCATTACTAAATAGGCGAAAATGAGTGGAATGCGGCCACCGAAAACACTTGTTACCATCAAAATCAAAATCCGCATATTCGTGTAAATAACGGGATTATTTTCGTAAGCACCTTCATAAATAAAATAAATACCCGCTAAACCATAATAGACGCCGAGTAGAATGGAAAGAAAAAGCCGTCTACTACCATTTTGGAACCAATTAGGGCGATATTGTCTTATTTTTCGAAAAGACATCCCCTGGATAAAAAGGATAGCAAGAAAGAGCGCTAAACTATCTATGTATGAATTAACTAGTTCGAACAAATGGACTCATCTCCTTTTTACTCTCTTAAATAACTGGTTCTGTTTCGCGAATATGTACTTGGTTTCGTCCATTTCGTTTTGCATTATATAGAGCTTGGTCGGCTGCATTTAATAGCTCGTTCGCGCTTGGATAATTTCTACCATCGTAATTTGCAATGCCAGCAGAAATAGTAATAACGGAGCCGGAAGCGACAATCGGAACATCAATTTTTTCGACTTTTCGTCTAATTTTCTCTGCTAAATGCTCCGTTTCGCTGACATTAATATTCGGTAAAATAATTGCAAATTCCTCACCGCCAATTCTTGATATCACTGTGTTCGGCGGAAAGCTAATTTTTAAGAGCATTTGACTAAAAGTAGATAAAACCCCATTTCCGACTAGATGGCCATATGTATCATTTACCCGTTTAAAATAATCAATATCAATAATAATCACACTTAAATTAGATTTTTTTAACGTAGCATGGTTGAATGCAGCATCAAAGGCATTTTCAAAATGGCGGAAGTTTGTTAAACCTGTTAGTGGATCAAGGATAGTTGATTGTTGTAAATCATAAATCAACTTATTCGATGTATCGATATAATAAGCCGCTGAAACAATAATAAAGGTAATAAAAAAAGAAACCAAAAAGTAGAGAATCCAAACAGGTAAGTCATTCATGGTATACGCTAAATGTATTTTTTGATGTAAATAAAATAGCATAAGGGGAATCGCACTAAGTTTAACTAAAACGACTTTTTGAACGGAACTAAGTCGAAGTTTAGCTACTTCCATGCAAACAAAGTGAAAACCAATAATTAAAAATACATAAATCAAATTGGCAAAAAGTGCATCACCAAGAAAAAGTTTTCCTGAGACGATAAGTAGTAACGCGATAGTTGCTGGACCTGCCGAAGAAAATAAATGCAGGACGATTAAAATATTAAGTAGCATATCTGTATAGATTCCAGAGTCTGTGCCGGGTAATCCGCGGATAATAAAATAAACACCTAGAAGGCCGTAATAAATGCCCAGTGCATAATTAATAAATTCATTTGCAAATTTAATTTGGAACCAAGCAGGCTTTTTTTCTCTAATAGATCGCAGTGCCATTCCGTGAAAAAAAAGCGCTGATAAAAAAAGCGCCATGCTGTTCCATAATGAATCAAGAATATTTGGCATAAAAAAATCTCCCATATCTCAGCATAACTAATCAGCTGAACTGTTAATATAGGCAGAATGAAAAATAAATGAATTTTTAGCTGAGACGCAGTACAAAGAACCAACCGATAGGCGAAAGCATTCTCTAAGAGGATATGTGGTAATGACGACGAGATAAGCCAAAATCTGCCTTTTTGTAATTAAAGCTGGATTTCAGTACAATGGATAGAATGAAGTAGAGGATTTTTAGTAGTTTGTAAACTTAACTATTTTCACATATTATTACAAAGAGTTATAAAAAAGTCAACTTGTGTCACAATTGATATAGAGGGGTGTAACCATGCAAAAAGTAGTAATTATTGGCGGGGGAATTGTTGGCGCTAGTGCCGCCTATTTATTGTCAAAAGAAAATGTACAAGTCACGTTAATTGATTCAGATGAGGCAGGGCAAGCAACGCGTGCCGCAGCAGGAATTATTTGCCCATGGCTTTCCAAACGACGAAATAAATATTGGTATGAGCTGGCAAAAAATAGTGCGGCATTTTATAAAGAATTAGCCGAAACACTCGAAGGAGATACAGGACGGGATTCGGGCTATAAACAAGTCGGTGTACTCGCGCTTCGACAAACAGAAGAGAAACTAGCAGAACTGTTTAACTTAGCAAGGGAACGACGCCTTGATGCAGAAGTAATGGGTGAAGTTGCGAAGTTGTCAGAAGCAGAAACAAAACAAAGATTTCCGCTAGTTAAATCAGGATTCGGCTCGGTTTATGTAAGTGGTGCAGCACGAGTGAATGGTGGTTTATTTTGTGAAACGCTACTTTATGCAGCAAAAGAAAATGGTGTGAAAATCAAAGCAGGTAGAGCGCATTTTTCTTCTGATGGAGAAGTAGTTATTGATGGGGAAAAAGAACATTATGATAAATTAATTCTTGCGACAGGCGCTTGGTTGAAAGATTTATTACAAGATGCAGGGTTTCAAACAGATGTTTTAGCGCAAAAAGGGCAATTGCTAGAACTTAATTTTAGCGAATTTCAAACGGATGATTGGCCAGTGATTCTACCACCAAGCGCAAAATCGATAGTTCCTTTTGATAACGGGAAAATTATCGTCGGTGCAACGCATGAAAAAGCTGCTGGCTTCAATACGGAACCAACAGCAGAAGGTAAAGCAGAAATACTAACAGAAGTTAGTCAGTTTATGGAAGGCGATTTAGCGAGTAAAGTGGCCCATGTGTCGGTTGGAACTAGACCGTACACGCCTGATTTTACGCCGATTATTGGTCAGCTCCCTGGTTTTGAATCAGTCTTTTTAGCTAACGGTTTAGGTGCTTCAGGTTTAACAACAGGACCATATGTTGGGAGGATTTTGGCTGATTTAGCGCTTGGGAACGCCAGCGATTTTGTTTTAGAAAATTATGAGCCAAGTAAATACATTAGTAGATAGGATTTTTATTTTCATCCAGTGTGAAACCTTCACCCATCACGTCATGAACGACACTCACAGAAACAAAGGCATGCGGGTCAATTGCTTGGACAATGTTTTTCAATTGAATAATTTCATTTTTTGCAACGACAATGTAAAGTACATCTTGGTCTTTTTTAGAGAAGCCGCCTCGACCTTCCAGCACTGTCACACCTCGATTCATCGCGAGCATCACATGGGAAGCAATCGCGTCATTATCTTTAGAAATAATGAGCGCACCGCGAGCCGCATAAGCTCCTTCTTGAACAAAGTCAATCACACGAGAACCGATGAATACAGCTACGAGCGTATACATGACTTGACGCACATCTAAATAGGAGAGCGAGGCAACTAGAACAATCGCATCAATAGCAAACAGCGTACGTCCCATACTGATTCCTTTCGTGTGATTTAGCAACTTAGCGATAATATCACTACCGCCAGTTGTCCCACCGTATCGAAACACGAGGCCAAGACCAATACCACTAAAACCACCCGCAAAAAGAGCTACTAAAAGTAAATCACTATGTAAATCTAGCGTATAAGGTATTCGCTGGAAAATCCATAAAAATAGGGACAAACTAACCGTTCCAATGCCTGTGTAAATGAGTGAACGGTTACCAAGAACCCGCCATCCTAAAATAAACAAAGGAATATTTAATATTAAGTTAGAGTATGCAGGATCAATTTGGAAAAAGTGAAGAAGGAATAAAGTTACTCCAGCTAGACCTCCTTCACCGAGATTATTGGCGATATTAAAATTAACTAAGCCAAATGCGTAAATCGCCGTACCAAGCATAATAAAGCAAATGTTTTTCGTGCGTAATGTTTTTAGCATAGCTTTTTCCCTCCTGGAACCTATTTAATATGTAAGTAAAAAATCATGGACTTGTATGTATTTGTTTAGGTATAATGAAATGAAGTTAACAATTAGTCTTAAAATCTATTTTAGTTTACCACATAAAGGGGGAAAACCGATGGCGAAAACAATGGCAGAAATACAAAAAGAAGTGGATGATTTCATTGGTGGATTCGAGGAAGGTTATTTTTCCCCACTAGCAATGATGGCTAGAATTACCGAAGAAACGGGAGAATTAGCCAGAGAAATCAATCATTATTATGGTGAAAAACCGAAGAAAACAAGTGAGCCAACCAAGACCGTGGCAGAGGAATTAGGCGATTGTCTTTTTGTACTGACGTGTATGGCCAACTCACTTGATATTGATATGGAAAAAGCACACGATACGGTCATGGCGAAATTTAAAGATCGCGATAAGGATCGTTGGACAAAAAAGGAGGAAAAAGCAAAATGAGAGTAGCGGTATCAGGATTTAAAGGAAGAATGGGACACGAGGTTGTCAAAACTGTTTTAAGAGAAGCAGATTTAGAGTTAGTAGCTGTACTTGACCATGAACCAAAAGAAAAAAATATAAATGAAATGGTGGAATTTAGCTCGTTAGATGTACCTGTTTTTGGTAATTTAAGCGAGATGTTGGAAGAAATAAAACCAGATTGCGTCGTTGATTTTACGACTCCTAAAGTAGGGTATAGTAACACGAAAACAATTTTAGAGCACGGCGTACGCGCGGTCGTTGGTACAACAGGTTTTACACCAGAACAAATTAGCGAACTAAGAACGATTGCAGAGTCGAAAAAAATCGGGGCTTTAATTGCGCCAAACTTTGCTGTAGGTGCTGTTTTAATGATGCAATTTGCGCAAAAAGCAGCTAAGTATTTTCCAAATGTCGAAATTATTGAGTTACATCATGATAATAAATTAGATGCTCCAAGTGGTACCGGTGTTAAAACTGCGGAAATGATGGCGGAAACGCGTGAATTCGTTAAACAAGGTGCAGCAGATGAAGTAGAACTTATTGAAGGTGCTAGAGGCGCAGAATTTGAGGGCATGCGAATTCATAGTGTGCGTTTACCTGGACTCGTAGCACATCAAGAAGTGATTTTTGGAGCAGAGGGACAAGGATTAACAATTCGCCACGACTCTTATGACCGAATTTCCTTTATGTCTGGCGTGGCTCTTTCTGTTCGTAAAACGAAAGAACTAGAAACACTTATTTATGGCTTAGAAAATATTTTAGACTAAGGATAGGTGAATGAGATGCATATCGCATTAATCGCGCACGATGAAAAGAAGGATTTGATGGTTGGATTTGCAACTGCGTATAAACATTTGCTCGAACCACATCAATTGTATGCAACCGGGACTACAGGTTTACGGATTATCGAAGCAACTGGTTTAACGGTGCATCGTTTTAAATCTGGACCGCTTGGTGGCGATCAACAAATTGGTGCGCGCATTTCGGAAAATAAAATGGACTTAGTTATTTTCTTGCGTGACCCGCTGACTGCTCAGCCACATGAACCAGATGTGACGGCGCTTATTCGATTATGCGATGTATACGAAATTCCTTTAGCGACTAATATTGGCACAGCAGAAATTTTAATTCGTGGTTTAGGAGCTGGTTTCTTAGATTGGCGGGATTTAAGAAGGAATGATGAATAAAGGAGCGATGACAGATGAATGACGTTTTCCTAAAAGCGCTTCCTGTATTGCAAAAATTAACTACAGCGGGTTTTGAAGCGTATTTTGTTGGCGGGTCTGTCAGAGATTACTTGCTAAATAGAACGATTTCCGATGTGGACATTGCAACTAGTGCTTTTCCAGAAGAAGTAAAGGAGATTTTTCAATCCACTTATGATACTGGAATTGCGCATGGAACAGTTACAGTTAGAGAAAATAATGAATTTTATGAAGTGACTACATTTCGAACAGAAGGAACGTATGAAGATTTCAGACGCCCGAGCGAAGTGAAATTTATTCGTTCGCTAGAAGAAGATTTACAACGTCGTGACTTCACGATGAATGCGATTGCGATGGACGAACATTTCGCTTTACACGATCCGTTTTCTGGACAAGAAGCAATTAAAAACAAAGCAATCAAAGCAGTTGGCAAAGCTTCCGAGCGTTTTCATGAAGATGCGCTTAGAATGATGCGAGGAGTCCGCTTTCTGAGTCAACTGGATTTTCAATTAGATAGTGAAACAGAGAAAGCTTTAGAAAGCCAGATTGGCTTATTACAGCATACTTCTGTTGAGAGAATTACGGTCGAATGGTTAAAAATGATTAAAGGTCCAGCAATAAGAAGAGCGATGGACCTACTTTTAAAAGTGGAAATGGAAACCTATCTGCCAGGTTTAAAAGGAGAAAAAAAAGCTCTAACTGAATTTGGTAGTTGGGATTGGGGAAAACGGACAACTGATGATGCGATTTGGCTCGGGCTTGTCGTTACTGTTCAACCAAATAATGTTAACGCATTTCTAAAAGCATGGAAATTACCCAATAATACAATTCAACTAGTGAGTAAAGCGTATCAATATGCGCTAAAAATGAAAGAGACATGGCTAGCGGAAGAACTTTATCATGCTGGCAAGGCAGTTTTCTCACTAGTAAATGAACTAAATATTATTCGAGGGAAAGAAAACAACCAACATAAACTAAGTCAAGCTTATGAGGCGTTACCAATTCACTCCAAGAAAGACTTAGCCATTACCGGAGCAGATTTATTAAAATGGTCCGGAGAAAGCGCTGGTCCTTGGGTAAAAGAGACGCTTGATAAATTGGAATGCGGCGTCCTTTCCAATGAAATAAACAATGAAAAAAATCAGATTAAAAGGTGGCTAGGCTATCATGAAGAATAATCGGGAAAAATTGCTTGCTTTATTTACAGAAAGTGATGGCACTTATTTATCGGGGCAAGAAATTGCGGATAGTCTAGGATGCTCACGCACAGCAGTTTGGAAGCAGATGGAAGCCCTCCGTAAAGAAGGATTTGAAATCGAAGCAGTTAGAAACCGTGGTTACCGTTTATCTGCAACTGCGGAACAGTACACGAAAGATGCGCTACTACTCGGTTTAGAAACCAAATTTATCGGCCAGCACTTGGAAGTCCATGAATCAGTTAACTCTACGCAAATCATTGCTCACCAACAGATCGAAACAAGCCCTGAAGGAACTGTTATCGTTGCCGATGAGCAAACAGCTGGAAAAGGTCGCTTACTACGCCCCTGGAGTTCAAAAAAAGGGGAAGGTATTTGGATGAGTGTAATTTTAAAACCACAAATCCCTATTCAAAAAGTACCACAGTTTACGTTTATCGCCTCACTCGCAATCACAGAAGCAATTGAAAATATCACAAAGCTCGAACCAAAAATCAAATGGCCGAATGATATTTACATCGGAAAACGAAAAATCTGTGGTGTATTAACAGAAATGCAAGCGGAGGCAGAAACGATTCATGCAGTGATTATCGGAATGGGAATCAATGTCAATCAACAGGAATTCCCAGAAGAAATCAAGGATAAAGCCAGTTCACTTAAACTAGAATTAGGCGAGAGCGTCTCAAGAAAAGCTTTACTACAAGAAATCCTCACTTCTTTAGAAAAATATTATGAGCTTTTTCTAGATAAAGGATTCGCACCGATAAAATTGCTATGGGAAACAAAAGCCATACCGTTTGGAGAGAAATTAACTGCCAGCACCACGAAAGGCAAAATTCACGGACAAGTAAAAGGCATTTCTGATGAGGGCGTACTTTTACTCCAAGACACACTTGGTGAAGTGCATTCAATCTATTCTGCAGATATTTTGCTAGATAATGAAAAATAACGAAAAACTATAGAAAAGAACGTTTTAGACCTAATAAAATACCCGAAAACATATCTTTTAACTCGAAAACATAGTGTGAAAATCACTTTTTCGAGTTTTTCTTTTTGGGGGAAAATCAAGTACAATAAGCACGAAGGAGTTGTTTTGATGAAAAAAATAGTATTACTATTAGCGCTAATTACCGTAGTTCTTACCGTAGGGGCATGTAGCGATAATAAAAAAGAAACCGAAGAGAAAGCGAATAAAACGGAAGAAGAAAGCGCAACTTTTTTAACTACCATTTCCACCAAAGATTTTAAGCAAAAAATGGCCGATAAAACAACTGGCTTTGTTTACGTTGGGCGTCCGACCTGTGAAGATTGCCAAGCATTTCAGCCTATTTTAAAAAAAGAACTTAAAAAAAGACAACCAGACCAAAAAATGGCTTATTATAACACAGATAAAGCTTCCGAAAAGAGTCGCGATAATATGATTGCCCTTTTAGAAAAGATGGACATCGATTCTGTCCCAACGATGGTTTATTTGAAAGATGGAAAAGTAGCATCCACCTATGCAGCAACGGATGAGCCTGCAAAATTAACGAATTGGATGAATAAAGTAAGTGGAGAGGTTTCAGAGTAGATCTCTCTTCAATTTACATACTTTAAGTAAGCATCCATTTATGTTATTATACATATGGTAGCAATGAATGGATGATACCTTTACCGGATCATACTAACGCTACTAAAAAAATATGTTTTTTGCCTTGATTAAAGTAATTTAACAGGGACGAAAAGGAGCTAAGAAAATGAAAAGACCAGTAGACTTTTTTGCTATGAAGGAAAACGGAGAGAAAATCACGATGATCACCGCTTATGACTATCCTTCTGCTAAGAATGTAGAACAAGCAGAAGCAGATATGATTTTAGTCGGAGATTCACTCGGAATGGTAGTATTAGGCTACGATTCAACCGTACCAGTTACAATCGATGATATGATTCATCATACAAAAGCCGTTAAGCGAGGTGCCACAGACACATTTATTGTCACTGACATGCCGTTTATGACTTACCATGGTTCAGTGAATGAAACAATCCAAAATGCACGTAAAATTATTCAAGAAAGTGGCGCTCATGCAGTGAAATTAGAAGGAGCAGGAGAAGTCGTTAACAAAATTGCTCGTTTAACCGAAGCAGGTGCTCCAGTTGTCGCTCATCTTGGCTTAACACCCCAAAGTGTTGGTTTAACTGGAAGCTATAAAGTACGCGCTAAATCTGCCCAAGAAGCACAAGAGTTAATGGATAATGCATTAGCTGTAGAAGCAGCTGGAGCTATTGCAATCGTGCTTGAAGCAATACCTCGCCAATTAGCTGAAAAGGTAAGTAAAGCACTTTCAATTCCTACAATTGGTATTGGAGCAGGTTTAGAAACAGATGGACAAGTACTCGTTTACCACGATATTATCGGTTATGGAATCAGCCGCCGTGCAAAATTTGTAAAAGCTTATGCAGATATTGACGAGACAATCGAACCAGCACTCGCAAGCTATGTAAAAGAAGTGAAAGCCGAGACATTTCCAGAAGTGAAACATAGCTTTACAATGGCCGAAGAAGACTTAAAAGGCCTCTATGGAAGGGAATAGCAAATGTTAATCATTCGGAATAAACAAGAGCTTAAAGAAGTTATTTTAAAACAAAAACAAGCGAATAAAACAATTGGTTTCGTACCGACTATGGGCTTTTTACATGAAGGACATATGACTCTTGTCAGCCATGCGAGAAAAGAGTCAGATTTTGTTGTGATGAGTGTTTTCGTCAATCCCACTCAGTTTGGACCAAATGAAGACTTCGATGCCTATCCAAGAGATGAAGCACACGATGCGAAGCTTGCAGAAGAAGGTGGCGTGGATATTTTATTTGTACCCACAGTAGAAGAAATCTATCCAACAGAATTATCAACTAAATTACATGTGGACAAACGGGTATCTGTACTTGATGGTGCTGATCGTGAAGGTCATTTCGACGGAGTAGTAACGGTTTTAACGAAGCTGTTTCACTTAGTTAGCCCCGATAATGCTTACTTTGGTCAAAAAGATGCCCAACAAGTAGCCGTTGTTTCAGGTTTAGTAGAAGACTACTTTTTCCCTGTGAATTTACGAATCATTGCGACTGTTAGAGAAGCAGATGGACTTGCCAAAAGTTCACGAAATGTCTATCTAACAGAAAAAGAGCGAAAAGAAGCGCCAGTGATTCACGAAGCTTTACAACTAGGAAGAAAACTTATTGAATCTGGTGAAACAAATCAGGCGAAAATTGTTCAGATGATGACAGAAAAAATAAATGAGCAAACATCCCATGAGCTTATTGCTTACTTGGCTATCTACTCCTATCCTGAATTTACACCAGTAACTGACTGGTCTAAAGGGATAATTATTGCAGCGGCAGTAAAATATTCGAAAGCTCGTTTAATTGATAATGAATTAATAAATGTGAAGAGGCGGTAAAAAATGTTTAGAACAATGATGAATGGCAAAATTCACCGAGCGACTGTAACAGAAGCCAATCTGAATTATGTTGGAAGTATTACGATTGATTCTGCTATTTTAGAAGCGGTGGATATGCTTCCAAACGAAAAAGTTCAAATTGTAAATAATAATAACGGTGCTAGAATTGAAACCTATATTATCCCAGGTGAGCCGGGAAGCGGTGTGATTTGTCTAAACGGAGCTGCAGCTAGACACGTCCAAGTCGGCGATGTAGTAATTATTATGAGTTACGGAATGTTTACTGACGAAGAAGCGAAAACACATGAACCCAAAATAGTCGTTTTAGATGAAAAAAATCATATTGAAATGATTCTTCCAGAAGAAAAAGCACATACGACTTTATAATCAGTTCGGGGAGCTTGAGTGGATTTCTGCTCAAGCTACTCGTTTGTTTGAATCGTTATTTTTGAATAAAAGCGGTGAAGGAAAGAGGTGGAGCAGATGAAACAGAAACGCTATATAGTCGTCGATTTAGAAACAACAGGAAATCAAGCTTCACGAGAGGACCGGATTATCCAGTTCGCTGCTTGCTTTGTTGAATCAGGAAAACGTCTGGAAACATACACGACATTTTTAAATCCAGAAAAACCGATTCCTGCCTTTATTCAAGAATTAACGGGAATTTCTCCAAAAGATGTTAAAAATGCCCCACTGTTTGAAGATGTCGCACCGATTATCGCAAATTTATTAGAAGATACTATTTTTGTAGCACATAATGTATCGTTTGACTGGACGTTTTTAGAACGAGAAATGACACGTGCTGGAATTTCACTTGGCAAAATGAAAAAACTTGATACGGTGGAGTTAGCTAGAATTATGTATCCTGGCATTGATAGTTATAAATTACAAGATTTATCGGATGAATTTAATCTTGGGCATGATAAGCCTCACCGTGCGGATAGTGATGCGGAAGTGACAGCAGATTTACTACTTCTCCTCTTAGAAAAGCTAGAAAATTTACCATTACCTGTCATTCGTCAAATGACAACGATTTCTGGTAGCCTAAAAAGCTATTTACCAGAGCTCTTATTTGAAATTGAAATGCGCAAAGAGCGAGAAAACAAGCCACTTAATCCTAATTTTGTTGAACATCGCGGGATTGTTATTCGTAAAAAAGAAGTCGAAAAGCCAACTTACAGTAGGGCAGATTTACTTGAATTTCCTGAAACGGACGAAGCCAAAATGGCGCTATTCAAAAAAGCTGGAGCACCACTTTATGCAAGAAGTGGTCAATTTGAAATGATGAATCTGGTTTTCCAAGCGATGAAATCAGGAAAACATGCCTTGATTGAAGCGGGGACAGGGATTGGAAAATCGCTAGGTTACTTTTTGCCAGCTATTTACCAAGCAAAACAAGCCGAATTACCGGTAGTTATTAGTACATATACTAATTTGCTTCAAGCTCAATTGTTCGAAAAAGATGTACCACTTTTAACGAAATTAACTGGATTTAAAGTGAAAGCCAGTTTGCTAAAAGGGCGCGATCATTATTTGAATTTGTTTAAATTTGAGCAGTTGCTTCAAGAAGTTGATACACAATACGATGTGGTTGTTACGAAGCTTAAATTGCTCGTATGGCTGACGGAAACAACGACAGGTGATATTGATGAAGTGAACTTATCAAGTGGTGGGGAACTATTTTGGAATCGAATGAAGCACACGGGGTGGTTTTTATCTGAAAAGCATGACCCATGGCTCGCGCACGATTTCTATAAATTCAACATCAAACAAGCAAAAAATGCGGATTTAGTAATTGTCAATCACGCACTACTCTTAAATGATCATTTTTCGGGTAGAGAAACATTGCCCAAATATGCTTTTGCAGTAATTGATGAGGCGCATCATTTTGCGGATAGTGCTCGAATGCAAGGTAGCTTTGTTCTTTCTTATCGAAAATTAAAGTACTTTTTAAATCAGCTAGGCTCTTTAGAAAAATATTCCCTTCTCACAAGGCTTGCAATGGCTTTTCCAGAAGCAGACAGTTTATATGATTTAGATATTGCGGCGATGAAGTTAAGTGATGCGGTGGAAGAGCTTTTCGTCCTCCTGAAAATGCAGTTAAACTTCGCACGTAAAAATTTGCAAGAAGTTGTCTTAGTAGAAAATAGCGAAAAAGATGCTTGGAATGACAAGGTTTATTATGCAGCTGAGAAAGTACTTTATTTGTTAAAAGAGTCAGAGAAAAATATGGAAACATTGCTAGAGCAAGGAAAATTGGAGGAAAATGAACTAGGTGAAGCAGAGAGCGCCTTTTTGGAAGAAATGTATGCTTTTTTACTTGATTGGAAGAATATGGTAAAACAACTGGAGCAAATGCTGCATAAGAAGTCGCCTATTTTGACTATTTATTTACAAGCTGACAAAAACCATTCTATTTCTAGCATTCGTTTAAAAGCTGTGCTGATGGAAGTAGAGCCGACGCTTGGAAAAGAATTTTTTGCTAAAAAAGAGAGCGTCATCATGACTTCAGCAACTTTAACTGTAAAAGGAAAATTCGATTATTTACGAAAAAGTCTCGGTCTAGAAGAAGAACAAATTATGGAAAAACGCATTCCTTCACCGTTTGATTATAAAGAAAATGCACGGGTGATGATTCCAGATGATATGCCACCAATTAAAGATACGCCAATCGAGCGATACACAGCGGAACTAGCAAAATATATTCGGCACATAGCAGTGAAAACAAATGGACGTATGCTCGTTCTTTTCACCGCCTCCGATATGCTACAAAAAACGTATTATCACATGAAAAATGAGAAATCATTAGAAGAATACGTCGTTCTAGCTCAAGGAGTTTCAGCGGGAAGCGCCGCACGACTGACAAAGCAATTTCAAATGTTTGATAAGGCTATTTTGCTTGGTACGACCAGCTTTTGGGAAGGAATTGATATTCCAGGAGAAGACTTGTCTTGTCTAGTTATTGTGAGATTACCATTCGCGCCGATGGATGATCCTTATACAAAAGCACAAATATCCCTTCGCAAAGAACGCGGGGAAAATGCATTCCAAACCTATTCTCTGCCAGAAGCTGTACTGCGATTTAAGCAAGGTTTTGGTCGATTAATTAGAAGAGAATCCGACCGCGGAATCGTATTTGTCTTTGATAATCGAGTAGATACGACAAAATTTGGAAAAGCATTTTTGGAATCAATTCCAAGCGCACCAATTTTGAAAGGCAAACAGGCTGATTTATTAGAAGAAGTGAGTGAATTCTTTAAGGAAGGTTAAATTTTTCCTGATATGACTTCAAATCTTAAGCGGCTATTGCTATAATGTATCTATGCGAAAATGAAAATGCATATCGCCGGAGGAATTCCGGTAATTTAGAAATAGAAATGAGCGAGATTACTTTGCGAAATAGAAAACCTAAGCGTAAGATTGGCAAATGGATAGCGATTATTCTCGGCATAATTATTGTGCTTGTCGTAGCGGCTTTTCTGTACTTTAGATATGCAGAAAAACCAGTAACCAATGCAGAAACAGAAGCCTTAGACCGAATAAGTGGCCAAGTTGATTTAAAAACAACGGATCAATTTTATCTTTATAATGGTCCAAAAGAAGTGTATTACGTATTAACTGGTAAGAACAGTAAGAATAAGAATATCATTGTTTGGGTTCCAAAGAAAAAATCCGACAAAGTATATGTTAAATTCGCATCTGATGGGATTACAGAACAACAAGCACGCGATAAAGTCACAAAAGAAAAGAAACCAAAGAAAATTTTACATGTGAATTTAGGAATGGAAAAAGAAACGCCTATTTGGGAAGTTGCCTACTTAGATAAGAATGACAAGCTAAACTACTTTGACATTAACTTTGAAACAGGTGAATGGTACAGAGAGATTGAAAACTTGTAACTAAATTGGAGGAGGGAATAAAATGGACTTACCGTTATCAAAACGTGTCAAAGGAGTAGCCCCATCGCCTACACTTGCGATTACGGCTAAAGCAAAACAAATGAAACAAGAAGGAATTGATGTCATCGGTTTAGGTGCTGGGGAACCAGATTTCAATACGCCACAGAATATTATCGATGCAGCAATAGAGTCCATGAATAAAGGATTCACCAAATATACTCCTTCTAGTGGAATCATCGAGCTCAAACAAGCAATTGTCGACAAGCTCAAAAAAGATCAGTTCTTAAACTACGAAACAAACCAAATTTTCGTAGGAACAGGAGCTAAACATGTTCTCTACTCTGCGTTTCAAACGATTTTAGATCCAGGCGATGAAGTCATTATTCCAGTCCCGTATTGGGTAACTTATCCCGAACAAGTCAAATTAGCAGGTGGTATTCCTGTCTTTGTAGAAACTGGTTTTGACGCAGATTTTAAAATTTCAGCAGCAGATTTTGAAAAAGCTATTACGAAAAAAACAAAAGCAATCGTTTTAAATTCACCAAATAATCCTTCTGGTATGTGTTATACAAAAGAGGAGCTTATTGCTATTGGCGAAGTTGCTGAAAAACATCAAATTTATATTTTATCTGATGAAATATATGAAAAATTATACTATGGAAATAAAGCTGATTTAGTTTCTATTGCGAGTTTAAGTGACCGTTTATATGACTTAACCATTGTTATAAACGGTGTGTCTAAAGCATATTCGATGACGGGCTGGCGCATTGGTTACGCAGCCGCAAATAAAGAAATCATTGCTGGAATGAGTAAGTTAGCGGACCATTTAACAAGTAATCCGACAGCTAATGCCCAGTATGCTGCACTTGAAGCGTATGTAGGTAGTCAAGAAGTTCCAGAAAAAATGTACAAAGCTTTTGAAGAACGAATGGAACGCTTTTATCCAGAATTAAACAGTATTCCAGGATTTAAACCGAAAAAACCAGATGGCGCTTTTTATTTCTTTATTGAAGTAAAAGAAGCGGCACATAAAAAAGGTTTTCAGGATGTAGATGCTTTTGTAGCAGCTCTTTTAGAAGAAGCGAAAGTCGCAGTTATTCCAGGCTCAGGATTCGGAATGCCCGATTATATACGCCTTTCTTATGCAACAAATCCAGACTTATTCCAAGAAGCTATAAATCGAATCAAAAGTTTTATGAAATAGGGAGTGTAGACAAGTGAAAATTACAATCAATCAAGCATCCGAATTTGTCGGAAAAGAAGTAACTATTGGAGCATGGCTTGCGAATAAGCGTTCAAGTGGAAAAATTGCTTTCTTGCAATTACGTGATGGAACAGGATTTATGCAAGGAGTTGTCGTAAAAGCAGAAGTTGGCGATGATATTTTCGCAACTGCTAAAGCTTTAACGCAAGAAACAAGTTTGTATGTCACAGGTACAATTAACGAAGATACTCGTTCCCCATTTGGCTATGAAATGGCTGTATCTAGTGTGGAAGTAATTAGTGAATCACATGATTATCCAATTACACCGAAAGAGCATGGCACGGAATTTTTAATGGACCACCGTCATTTATGGCTACGTTCTAACCGTCAACATGCGATTATGAAAATACGTAACGAAATTATTCGCGCTAGCTATGAATTTTTCAATAAAGAAGGGTTCCTAAAAATCGATCCACCAATCTTGACTGGAAGTGCTCCAGAAGGAACAACCGAACTTTTCCATACGAAATATTTTGAAGAAGATGCTTTCCTTTCTCAAAGTGGGCAATTATACATGGAAGCTGCAGCAATGGCTTTCGGTAAAGTATTCTCATTCGGTCCAACTTTCCGTGCTGAGAAATCAAAAACACGCCGTCACTTAATTGAATTCTGGATGATTGAACCAGAAATGGCATTTTACAAATTAGAAGATAGCTTACAAGTACAAGAAAACTACGTGGCTTTCCTAGTAAAAGCAGTACTTGATAACTGTCGTTTAGAACTAGATCGTCTTGGTCGTGATGTGAGTCATTTAGAAAAAATGGTTGCACCGTTCCCACGTATTACTTATACAGAAGCAATTGAACGTTTACACGAATTAGGATTTGATGATATTGTTTGGGGAGACGACTTCGGGGCACCACATGAAACAGCGATTGCAGACAGCTTCGAAAAACCAGTTTTCATTACCCATTATCCAAAAGCAATTAAACCGTTTTATATGCCAGAAGATCCAGAAAACGATCAAGTTGTTTTATGTGCTGATATGATTGCTCCTGAAGGTTACGGAGAAATTATCGGTGGATCCGAACGTATTCATGATTTAGAAACGCTTCAAGCTAGAATGGAAGACTTCGACTTGGATCAAGAGGCTTATAGCTGGTATCTTGACTTAGCTCGTTATGGTTCTGTACCACATTCCGGTTTTGGACTTGGCTTAGAACGTACAGTTGCTTGGATTTCAGGCACAGAACATGTGCGTGAAACTATTCCATTCCCACGTTTACTAAACCGTTTATATCCGTAAGTTACAAAGTGAAGCCAACAAATGGCTTCACTTTTTTTGTGGACTTTAAATTGAAAATAATCTTTTCCAGTGGATTTCATGATTTTAGCAGTACTTTTATATTTTTCCCTCGAAAACCATGTTATAATTTTGTAGTGAGGTGTTAAATATGAATCCAAAAATTCTTGAAAAATGGATGGCTGAAGGGCAAGTAACATTGCCGCAAGTGCTAGTGAAAAACTATGCAACCATTGGCTTAAACGAAATAGAACTAGTGCTATTACTTCAAATTCAATCCTTTGCCGCAGAGGCAGAATTTTTCCCGTCGATGGAAATGTTAACCAATAGAACAACACTTCCACTCGAAGAAACAATTAAAACGATGGACTCACTCTTGAAAAAAGGTGTGATTGCTATCGAACAAAGCCAAGATAATTCACGAATGATTTCTGAACAATATAATTTGGCGCCACTTTGGGGTAAACTAGTCGCTTTATATGAAAACAAGGAAGCAGATAGTAAACATGAAAAAGAGTTAGAAAAACAAACCAATTTATATACTCTATTCGAAGCAGAGTTTGGAAGACCGCTTTCTCCAATGGAGGCAGAAATGTTATCCGCGTGGGTAGAGCAAGATAGAACGAGCCCGGATTTAATCAAAGAAGCATTAAAAGAAGCTGTTATTTCGCAAAAATTAAATTTCCGATATATTGATAGAATTCTGCTTAACTGGTCAAAACAAGGTGTTAAGACAACAGAAGATGCCAAGCGTGTAGCGGAAGAATTTCATCAAAATGGGCGCACAAGCCAAACAATTAACCAAACGGAAGTGAAAAAAAGCGCAGGTTCGATTCCTCTATACGACTGGCTTGAAAAAAGAAAAGGGTGAGGTACAGAAATTGTTATCGAATAAACAAACCGTATTATGCATAGAAGAAATGGCAAAAATGTTTCCAGCAGCACACTGTGAGCTAGTTCATAAAAATACGTTTGAATTACTGGTGGCTGTTGTATTATCCGCGCAATGTACAGATGTGTTAGTAAATCGCGTGACGGCCTCGCTTTTTGAAAAATACCACTCACCAGAAGATTATTTGGCTGTTCCACTGGAAGAATTGATGGAGGATATTCGCTCCATTGGCTTATATCGTAATAAAGCAAAAAATATTCAAGGATTATCCGAGAAAATTCTAACCGAATTTAATGGGGAAGTACCAAAGACGCATGCGGAACTTGAGAGCCTTCCAGGTGTAGGTAGAAAAACGGCCAATGTTGTTTTATCAGTTGGCTTTGGTGTTCCAGCAATCGCAGTAGATACACATGTCGAACGAATTAGTAAACGCTTAGGGATTTGTAGATGGAAAGATTCTGTTGTAGAAGTGGAAGAAACGTTAGAAAGAAAACTACCAAAAGAGCTCTGGTCTGATGCGCATCATTATATGATTTTCTTTGGAAGATATCATTGTAAAGCTAGAAACCCAGAATGCCCGACCTGTCCTTTGCTTTATTTATGTAGAGAAGGAAAAAAACAAGCGAAAGTGAGGGGATTCGATGGCTGAATTTAAATATGCAGTAGAATTAACACATCCTGATTTCCCAGCACCGGATGTTATTTTAGAAGAATATGATCCAGAATCAATTTATGTTAGTGGCCTACCTTTTTGGCAAGAACAACAGTTTTTTACCAAAGGTGGTGGAGTTATTCCTTGGAAAAATGAAACAGAGCGAGCTTGTCGCAAATTGGCGAAACATATGACCAATTTGGTAGAAAGTATGGAAGCTGATTTGAAAGTGCATAAAAAGCCTTCTCCTGTAACTGTTAGAGATGCGCTCGGTATTTTTTTATCCATTTTATTTTGGAGTAATCACAGGCCGGTACAGCTAGATAATTTGATGGACCAAATTAAAACGTTGGAGACAAAACCGCTCAATTTAGACGAGCGGCTAGAATACGTATTAAAGCGAGGTAATACGTATTTAGGTTTTCGACAATTAAATGAATTAATGTTAGAACAACGTAAATTGATTGCGAAAAGATCATAAAAAAGAGCGGAAGATATTTAAACATCTTCCGCTCTTTTTGTATTAACTATCTGGAATTTTAACAGTGGTAGAGGAGGCTGGGCTTCGCTTACCATCTTTAACGGCGACGACATTAATGGAAACTGTGTCTCCAGGATTACCGCCACTTACAGAAACGGAGGTAGAAGATACTGTAGTAGTGGAACCATTGACTGTTACTTCATAGGTTGCTCCTTCTACTGCAGACCAAGAAACATTAATTTGCTTAGAGCCAGCGTTATAACTTGCTCTCAAGCCGGCAGGGGCAGTAAGATTTTTGGCTTCTTCTTCAGCCTTTTTCTTTGCTTCCTCTTCCGCTTTCTTCTTAGCTTCTTCTTCTTTTTTCTTCTCTTCATCTGTTTTCTTTTTATCTTCTTCCGCTTTTTTCTTCTTCGCAGCTTCTTCTGCTTTTTTCTTCTCGTCTTCTGGAGTAGAAGCAGTTTTTGTTGGAGCGGTTCCGGATAAGAATAATTCGTAACTTACTTTATCGCTTGAAGTGCCTTGTGCAGCACGGGCGATTGGGTTGCTTCCTTTTAGAATTGGGACGGAAACAACATTGCTAGGCATTTTGAAATCTGCAGTAGTTTTACCAGCAGATGCATGTGCCATTAATTTACTAAACATCCGCTGCGCAATTTTTTGTTCACTTGCAGATACATATTTTTTCTTGTCATCATAGCCGGTCCATACAGCAATAGAATAATTGGTTGTATAACCAGCGAACCATGAGTCACGGGCAGCACCACTAGGGTAGTAGTACTTCGAAGTGAATTCAGGTGGGATATTCGTTGTACCTGTTTTACCAGCAGCAGGGACGCCTGGTACGGCTGCTGATGTACCTGTTCCGATAGAAAGAACATCTTTTAGAACATCTGAAACCATATAAGCAGTTGATTCTTTCATAGCAACAGTACTTTGTGGTTCTGTGTCAATTTCTGTTTGTCCATCTGATAAAACGATTTTTGTAACAGTGTGTGGCTTGTTGTAGATTCCTTTGTTACCGAATGCAGCATAGGCACCAGCCATTTGCATTGGGTTGGAACTGTTTGCTCCGATAGCATTGGATTCTACGTTTTGTCCTTCATCATAGGTGATACCAAGTTTATTAACAAATTCCTCGGATTTATCTAGCCCGACAGCTTGAAGTGTTTTTAGGGCTGGAATATTACGCGATTGATAAAGTGCTTGTCTTACTGAAATTGGCCCTTTGTAACCGAAATCCCAGTTGTTAATAGGGGTTCCACCAGAATACGTATATGGTTCATCCTCTAAAATATGGGCAGTCGACCAATCCAAATATTCAAAAGCAGGACCATAATCGGCAATTGGTTTCATAGTAGACCCAACAGAACGTTTTACTTGGGTTGCATAGTTATAGCCCCGAGTTACTTTTTGTTTACGTCCGCCTCCGATTGCTTGGACACGTCCAGTTTTTGTATCTTGCAGAACAATACCGGCTTGCATTTCATCATCAGTGAAGTTAACAATTTCGTTCGTATTGAGCATTTTCTCCGTGTACTCTTGGGCATCACGGTCAAGAGCTGTATGAATGGTTAAGCCATCACGATAAACATCATATTCTTTTGGGATTTCACTTAACACTTGTGTTACGTAAGAATCGTATTTGTAAATTTTATCTTCACGGTCTTTTTTCGAGCGAAGTCCTGTAGTGATAGGTGTTTTTTGAGCTTCGGTCATTTCTTCTTTTGTGATTTTATCGTGTGTATACATGTTTGTTAAAACTTGATCACGACGTTTTTTTGCTGCTTCTGGGTGTTCATAAGGATTGTAGTTATTCGGACTTTGTGGCATACCTGCAAGTAAGGCTGTTTGAGCTAACGTAAGGTCTTTCACATTTTTACCGAAATAATGTTCGGAAGCTGTTTGCATGCCGTGAACACGGTCTGACATATAGACTTTATTAACATAAATTTCTAAGATGTCATTCTTGCTATATTTTTCTTCTAATTGAAGAGCTAACCATGCTTCTTGAGCTTTTCTTGCGAGTGTTTTGTTTGTGTAATCAAGGTAGGACATTTTGATGATTTGTTGCGAAAGGGTACTTGCACCTTCTGCACCAAAACCGTCTGTCAAATTGGCAATTACTGCTCCACCAAGTCGAATTGGGTCAATGCCATCATGTTCATAAAAACGCGCATCTTCCGTTGTTAGAATTGCATTTTTTAGTGTTTCAGGTATATCTTTGTATTCAATATATTCCCGCCGTTCGGTTCCAACTTCTGCGAAAACTTTTCCATCTTTATCAAGTAACTTAGATGAAAGCGGATCTCGTAGCTTGGAGTCGGTCAGTTTTGGTGCGTCTTTTGCGTAATCGTAAAAGACAGTTGCACCAGCCGCAATACCAAAGAAAGCTAAAAATAATCCCACAAAGAAAATAGTTTTGAAAATATTCGCTGCTACTCGTTTTCCTCGTTTTTGGGATTTCTTTTTAGAACCACCACTTTGTTTATTGCGATACTGAGATCTTGTCTGCGGTTTATCTGCCATTAAAAATCTCTCTCCTTTAAAAAAGGTTTGACTAGAAGTATAATTTGTCTATGGATTGCAAGAAGTCAAGCCTTGGATTTAGACCATAAGGAATTTGGTCTGATACATCTTGTATTTCTGCTATAGTAACTGATTTTCTTCCACCACTTTGCATACGTTCCCAAAACGGATAAAATTTCTCAAAGGGAATGAAATGAGTTTCTCCGAGTTTTTGGAAAGCAATAATGACAAAAACAATACCATCTTGTTTTAAGACGTTTGCCATGTGTGTCATTTGGTGATCGTGAAAATTACTCAACGGAAAAGAAGTTGTATTTTGTGTTTCTTTTGCTTCAAAATCAACGTACTTTCCTTTATACACACCATTATAATCTGTTGTTGATGGTGTTTTGAAGTAGGCTTCCTTAATTTTGGCACTACTTCTTTTTGGGTAGTCCACACTGACAATTTGGACAGGGGTAGGTTTTTTGTGAATGACTGCTATTTCGTGAGTTAAATAATACGCAATCGTATCATTTAGGTCATCTTCCAAAGACATACCACGCTTACCATAAGTTACAGGAGCTTTCCGTTTTTGTTGAGGAAGAACCTCATGACTCGCTGCATACTTCTTGCCGTTAGGGTAACCAATAGCCATTTTTTTCACCTCTATCAGAAAATTTCTATTCTGAATTTTAGACTATCATCTATTATAACAAATAAAAATGAAAATGATAGTATCAATTAAATGCAAAATAGCTCTTTTCGGCATGAAACTACCTCATAAATAGAACGTACCTTCGTCTATTTTACCATATTTTAGCTAATAATCTAATTTTAGGCAAGATTTTGCGTCCTATGCTATGCTTGAAGTATCTGAAAATGTGAAGAAAAGAGTGATAGAATGGAACTTTTAAACCGTACGGAAAAATTGCTTCTTCAAAACGAAAAAAATTGGGAATTATATTTAAGTAACCGTGAAGAAGCAAAACCGTTTGATTTTTATAAAGATATGAAACCTTTCGTTGATGAAGCAAAAAATAGCGCGGATGCATTTTTAGAATTAGCTATTCCGTGGGTAAACAAAGAGCGTCCTCCTTATTTAGGAGAACTACAATTAAGACAAGCTTGTGATAATGTTCAAATGACAGCAGTAAGTGCATTTAATGGAAAGTCTTTTTATAAACACTTCCTAGACCATTACCAATCTACCAAGTATACACTAACAAGAGTGAGAGATTTCTTAAAAAGAAAAGAGGAATTAATGTGAAATCCATCGCAGTGACGGGGTATAAAAATTTTGAACTTGGAATTTTTAAAAAGGATGCAGATGAAGCGGTTTATATAAAAGAAACAATTAAACGGCATTTGCTTCCACTCGTGGAAGATGGGCTTGAATGGGTGATTATTTCTGGTCAGCTAGGGATTGAACTTTGGGCTGGCGATGTGGTTGCAGAATTAAAAGCAGACTATCCGATTAAACTAGCAATCCTTGAACCATTTGAAAAGCAAAGTGCTAACTGGAATGAAGCGAACCAATTATGGGCGAGCGAAGTACTAGAAAAAGCCGACTACCATGCTTTTATTACGAAGCGTCCTTATGAAAGTCCAGCGCAATTTGCAGCAAGAGATGGCTTTATTATTGATAATACAGACGGCGCGTTACTTGTATATGATTTAGAAAAAGAAGGTTCGCCGAAATTTTTTTATGACCGAGCGACTCAAGCAAAAGAACAGTCTAATTATTATATAGACTGCATTGATTTTTATGCACTCCAAGAAGTTGTAGAGGACATGAATCAAACCTTTTAATATAGAAGTAAACAGTTATTTTCATAAAAAACACTCGAATAGATTGACAAATGGTGTGAGATTTGAAAAAATAAGGGTAAGTATATGATTAGAACAAAAATACGTAAGAATAGAGATAGAGGTGGAGTTATATGACTTCGGAACAATTTGAGTATCACTTAACAGGCAAAGAAATTTTGGAAAAAGAATTTAAAACTGGGCTTCGTGGTTATAGTCCTGAAGATGTTGATGAGTTTTTAGACATGGTTATTAAAGATTACAGTACATTTACTCAAGAAATCGAAGCGCTTCAAGCTGAAAATATTCGACTTGTACAAGAGCTTGATAATGCACCGCTTAGAACTTCAACACAACCAGCTCCAACTTTCCAAGCAGCGGCACAACCTGCTGGAACAACCAACTTTGATATTCTAAAGCGTCTTTCTAATTTAGAAAAACATGTTTTTGGAAATAAGCTGGACGATAACGAATAGGTATGCTAGTATAAGTAAGTTAAGAATAAATGAATAACGTTCGGATAATCGCTGTTTTCTTTTGAAAGCAGAGGAAAGTCCATGCTCGCACGGTGCTGTGATGCCCGTAGTGATCGTGCCTGGTCAAACAATAAGCCAGGGCATTCCGGTTTTCCGGTTTGACGGCAGGTGAATGACCTAAGTCTTCGGATATGGTCTTATAACCTTGAAGGTGCCACAGTGACGAAGTTCCGGCAGAAATGCTCGGAAGTGGAACGAGGTAAACCCCACGAGCGAGAAACTCAAACTTATGGTAGGGGCACTTTTCCCGAGGAATCAAGAACAAGGGACGAGGCGCAAATGTATTTTTGCGCAGATAGATGGTTATCTCTTTACTATTACCCTGTACGTAGTAAAGAACAGAACATGGCTTACAGAGCGTTATTTACAGGATTTAATTTAACATTGAAGGCTGTTTTAGAAGGCCGGAGCGCAAGTTTTAAGGTGGGTGTTCGACCTGGTTGAATGCCTATTTAAAACAAACCTCCCCCTCTTAAAACAGCTTTTTTTCATTAGAAATTTAATTAAAGGATGGGACACAATGAAAACATTTCAGTTGGTGGCAACGGCTGCTTCGGGTTTAGAGGCAATTGTTGGGAAAGAAGTAGCGCGCTTAGGCTATGACCCAAAAGTAGAAAACGGTAAAGTATATTTTGAAGGAGATTTATCTGCAATTGCTAGAGCCAATCTATGGCTTCGTGTAGCTGACCGGGTGAAAATTGTGGTTGGCGTTTTTAAAGCAACCACATTTGATGAACTGTTTGAAAAGACGAAAGCTCTACCTTGGGAAGATTATTTGCCGCTAGATGCACAGTTTCCTGTGGCTGGAAAATCAGTTAAGTCAACACTTTATAGTGTGCCTGACTGTCAAGCAATTGTGAAAAAAGCCATCGTTAATCGTGTCAGTGAAAAATATCGTCGTTCTGGTCGTTTGATGGAAACAGGCGCGTTATTTAAGTTAGAAGTTTCTATTTTAAAAGATGAAGTGACGCTAACAATTGATACTAGTGGCGCGGGATTACATAAACGTGGTTACCGTTTAGCACAAGGTAGTGCGCCAATCAAAGAAACAATGGCGGCGGCACTTGTATTACTTACGAGTTGGCATCCGGATAGACCGTTTTATGACCCTGTATGTGGTTCTGGGACGATTCCAATTGAGGCAGCACTAATTGGACAAAATATTGCGCCAGGTTTCAATCGTGAATTCGTATCAGAAACATGGGACTGGATGCCGAAGCAAATTTGGGCAGATGCGAGACAAGAAGCCGAAGATTTAGCTAACTATGATCAACCGCTAAACATTATTGGTGGCGATATTGATGCTCGTTTAATTGAAATTGCGAAACAAAATGCTGTCGAAGCTGGTCTTGGGGACTTAATTACCTTTAGACAACTACAAGTAGCTGATTTCCAAACAGAAGATGAGTACGGGGTTGTTGTCGCGAATCCACCGTACGGGGAACGTTTAGAAGACGAGGAAGCAGTGCGCCAACTATACCGCGAAATGGGTATTGTTTACAAACGTATGCCGACATGGTCTGTGTATGTGCTGACTTCTTATGAACTTTTTGAAGAAGTTTATGGTAAAAAAGCGACGAAAAAACGGAAATTATATAATGGTTACTTGCGCACAGATTTATATCAATATTGGGGTCCAAGAAAACCACGTCCTAAAAAAGAAGATTGATTGAATGGAGGAGTTAAGTTTGGTAGAAACATTAGAAGAGGAATTTTTAGCGTATATTAAAAAGATGGAAGCTCTAGAAGAAGCACTCGCATTAGTTTACTGGGATCTTCGTACAGGCGCGCCGGCAAAAGGGATGGAAGGCCGTTCGGATGTTATTGGCGTTCTTTCTGAAGAGATTTTCAATATGCAAACGTCAGAAGAAATGGCTGCTTTTATTGCTGGACTTAATCAAGATAAAGAAAATCTATCCGAAATCACTCGTAAAACTTTAGAAGAATCTCAAAAAACATATGATTTAAATAAAAAAATCCCAAGTAAAGAATATGCAGAGTATACAAAGCTGGTAGCGCAAGCGGAAACCGCATGGACAACAGCACGCGAACAAAATGATTTTGCAGCATTTGAACCATTCCTAACAAAAATTCTAGAAATGAAGCGTAAATTCGTTGAGTATTGGGGTTATGAAGAAAATAAATATGACACATTACTTGATCAATATGAGCCTGGCGTAACCGTTTCTGTGCTTGATTCCGTGTTTGAAAAAGTACGTGACGGCATTATGGCGATTCGTGAAAAAATCGAAAACGAAGGTGTGAAGCCAGATGCGACGATATTAAACACGAAAATATCCGAAGCAAAACAAAAAGAATTTAGTATTCGCATTTTGAATAAGATGGGCTTTGATTTTGAAGCAGGACGTTTAGATGAAACGGTTCATCCGTTTGCAACAGGCTTAAATACAGGTGATGTTCGTATTACGACACGCTATAACGAAAATGATTTTAAAATGGCTGTTTTTGGAACGATTCATGAAGGCGGTCATGCGATTTATGAACAAAATTTTGACGCAGCACTTGTAGGTACTCCGCTTGCCAATGGGGCTTCCATGGGGATTCATGAGTCGCAATCATTATTCTATGAAATTATTATCGGCTCTAGTTTAGCATTTTGGAAAAGTAATTATGCTGACTTCCAAGCGATTACAAAACCTGCTTTTGATCAGGTGAAGCTGGAAGATTTCTACCGTGCTGTGAATATCTCTGAAAGTTCGCTGATTCGAATTGAAGCTGATACATTAACTTACCCGCTACATATTATGATTCGTTATGAACTAGAAAAAGCGCTTATTAACGGTGAATTAGAAGTGAAAGATTTACCGAAAGCATGGGGCGACAAGTACGAAGAATATCTAGGTATTCGTCCAGATAATGATACAAATGGTGTTCTGCAAGATATTCACTGGGCTGGTGGCGATTTTGGTTACTTCCCATCCTACGCACTTGGCTTAATGTACGCAGCACAGTTCTTTAACCAAATGCAAAAAGAAATTCCGAATATCGATGCGATTATTGCAAGTGATGATTATTCGGAACTCAAAATATGGTTGACTGAACATGTGCATAAATTTGGTAAAACAAAGAAACCTTTAGAAATTTTAACAGATACAACGGGAGAGGGCTTGAATCCAACGTATTTGCTAGATTTACTAGAAAAAAGATACGCTTATGTTTACCAATTCAATAAGTAAAAAATTAGCTTGACCCTGCTCCTTTAGAAAGCTATAATAAACAACATAACTTAAAACCGAAATACTTATATAATAGTTGCGATTGGGCGACGAGTTTCTACCTGGTTACCGTAAATAACCGGACTATGAGTAGTTTGTATAAAGAAGTCACTCCGAAAATTGGTGGCTTCTATACTGCTTCTCTATTTTTAGAGAAGCAGTTTTTTTATTTTGAAAGGAGAATCGTTTTGAAATTACTGGAAGAGTTTATTCAAGAAAAAGGTACGGTTTTACCGGGGAATGTTTTAAAAGTAGATGCTTTTTTAAATCACCAAATTGATCCGGTTTTAATGCAAGCGATGGGAAATGAATTTGCTAAACGGTTCCAAGATTTTGGGATTACGAAAATTGTAACGATTGAATCATCGGGTATCGCACCCGCCGTTTTTGCAGGGCTCGCGCTCTCCGTACCAGTCGTGTTTGCACGCAAGAAAAAATCAGTGACATTAACGGACAATTTATTCACAAGCACTGTCTATTCGTACACTAAAAAAGAATCTAATGATATTTCTGTATCAAAACAATTTTTAACAGCAGATGATACGATTTTAGTTATTGATGATTTTCTGGCAAATGGTCAGGCGGCACTCGGCTTACTTGAAATTGCAGAACATGCCGGAGCAAAGGTGGCGGGAATTGGGATTGTGATTGAAAAATCTTTCCAACAAGGTCGCGAATTATTAAATAAAACAGGGATTCCAGTTTATTCACTAGCACGAATTGCCTCACTTGAAAACGAAGAAATCTTATTTTTAGAGGAGGAATAGGAGTAAATGTTAGGTAAAGGGAAAATTGCAGCTTTAGGATTTCAACATGTTCTAGCAATGTATGCTGGAGCGGTGATTGTTCCACTATTAATTGGTGGAGCATTAGGTTTTAACGGAGAAGAAATGACCTACTTAGTTTCGATTGATATTTTTATGTGCGGGATTGCAACATTGCTTCAATTAACGGTAAACCGCTTCTTTGGAATTGGTTTACCAGTTGTACTTGGATGTGCGGTTCAAGCCATTGCGCCGATTATTTTAATTGGACAAGATATGGGCATTGGCGCGATTTACGGTTCGATTATTGTTTCAGGACTTTTTGTATTATTAATAGCACCATTTTTCTCCAAAGTTGTACGATTTTTCCCTCCTGTTGTGACTGGTTCGGTTGTAACAGTGATTGGTTTAACACTTATTCCCGTTGCAATTAATAATCTTGCTGGTGGAGAAGGAGCAAAAGATTTTGGCTCAATGTATAATCTCGGCCTTGGTTTTGGAACATTACTTTTAATTATTTTAGTGTATCGTTTTGGACAAGGGTTTTCGAAGGCGATTGCTGTTTTAATAGGTCTGGTTGGCGGTTCACTTTTTGCAGCGCTTTATAAAGGAATCTCGCTTGGTCCAGTGAGTGAGGCGAGCTGGTTCCATATGCCGAAACCATTTTATTTCGGCACACCGACATTTGAGTGGCCGGCGATTATTACGATGATTTTAATTGCGCTTGTCAGTATGGTGGAATCGACGGGAGTATATTTCGCTTTATCTGATATTACCGAACGCAAATTAACGCAAAAAGATTTAACACGTGGTTACCGGGCAGAAGGGCTTGCGATTATGCTTGGCGGTGTATTTAATACATTCCCTTATACGGCTTATTCACAAAACGTTGGACTCGTTCAACTTTCTGGTATTAAAACGCGTAAAGTGATTTATGCGGCGGCTGGTTTTCTTATTGTTCTTGGTTTGATTCCAAAAATTGGTGCAGTGACAACGATTATTCCGACACCAGTTCTCGGCGGCGCTATGGTCGCAATGTTCGGCATGGTTGTCGCACAAGGCATTAAGATGCTTGGAAAAGTTAATTTCACTTCTCAAGAAAACTTGTTAATTATTGCATGCGCAGTTGGTGTTGGCTTAGGCGTAACAGTTGTACCAGATTTATTTAATGCTTTTCCATCCTTTGTTCGTTTATTTACGAGTAATGGAATTGTTGCGGGTAGTGTGACAGCAATTACACTGAATATCATTTTCAATATGATTCCACATCGCAAAGATAAAAAAGTAGCAGATCCAGAACCGCAACATGCGAAGTGAAAAATAAAACAGTTTTAATTGGGCTATTTTTTCTCATATACTTATACACGTTCATTTATTTGAAAGCGAAATTGGTCTATATCAATTTCGCTTTTTTGCTGTTTTTCTAGTTTTATTTTCACTATGTTGGGTATTTTCTAGTAGCTCCAAAAAAGTAAGTTTGGGGTAGATAAAGTAAGGGGGAAAAGTAGATGAATGGAAAACAAGTAATGGTTGGTGGTTTGTCTTTACTTTTAGTTGGTGCGGGACTGGGGGCATTTGGCAGTACAGCACAAGCGGCGACGGATGACGCTTCTGTGATGCCAGATATTTCTAACAAACAGGTGCTAGTTGGGTACTGGCATAGTTGGAAATCTTCCGGAAAAGATGGCTATCAACAAGGGACTTCGGCAGATATAGCACTGAAGGATACACCGAAAGCTTATAACGTGGTAGATGTTTCCTTTATGAAGGGAGACGGAGTAAATCGTATTCCAACATTTAAACCTGTGGGAATAAATGATAGCGATTTCAGAGCACAAGTCGGCGCATTAAATAAAGAAGGTCGGGCCGTTCTTTTGGCACTAGGTGGAGCAGATGGACACGTGGAACTAAAAGCTGGGGATGAAGAGGCGTTCGCGAATGAAATTATCCGCCAAGTAGAAACATATGGCTTTGATGGATTAGACATCGACTTAGAACAAAGTGCGATTACCGCGGGAGATAATAAAACGGTTATCCCAGCTGCGCTAAAAATCGTCAAAGATCATTATAAAGCGGAAGGAAAAAATTTCTTAATAACGATGGCACCAGAATTTCCTTATTTAAAACCAGGTAGTGCCTACGAAAGCTACCTAACCTCACTTGCTAATTATTATGACTATATTGCGCCACAACTATACAACCAAGGTGGCGATGGTGTTTGGGTTGATGAAACAAACCAATGGATTGCGCAAAATAATGATACATTAAAAGAATCTTTCTTATATTATATGGCGGACTCCTTTATTAACGGTACTCGCGGTTACTTGAAAATCCCGGCTAATAAATTCGTGTTTGGTTTACCAGCCAATGTGGATGCAGCCGCAACTGGTTATGTAACAGATCCACAAATCGTCAAAAATGTTTTCACTCGTTTACAAGCAAAAGGTACGCCAGTGAAAGGGATTATGACTTGGTCTGTTAACTGGGATGCAGGTAAAAATAAAGCAGGAGTGCCGTACAATAATAGTTTCTCCAATGCATATGGTCCAATCGTTGGAACAAAATAATATGTCAACCGATATCCACCTTGAAGTGGATATCGGTTTTTTTAAACAGAAGACTTGCTTTCATTTTAAAATCGGCGTATGATATAAATCGGAATGATTATTATTTAAAGAAAGGAGAAACTTATGGCTAAAAAATCAAAAGTTGCTAAACATGAACGCCAACAAGCACTTGTAGAACAATATGCGGAGCTACGCCGAACACTAAAAGCAGAAGGCCGTTATGACGAGTTGCGCAAATTACCACGTGATTCATCCCCGTCCCGACTACACAATCGCTGTGAGCTAACTGGACGTCCACATGGCTACATGCGTAAATTTGGTATGTCACGGATTCGTTTTCGTGAACTAGCACATCAAGGACAATTACCCGGCGTGACAAAAGCAAGCTGGTAAAAAGCCCCTTTTTTTCTGCGAGCCAGTTATAATTATGCTACAATAGATGGCAGTAGAAGGAAAATGGAGGATTATATATGACAGAAAATCGAGAAAATTTGCTCGTTGTTGATGGAATGGCACTACTTTTCCGAGCATTTTATGCAACAGCCGTTTCCAAACAATTTATGTTTAACCAACAGGGGATACCGACGAATGGGGTGCAAGGTTTTATGCGCCACATGTTTGCAGCGATTCGCCAGAGTAACCCAACGCATACACTAATTTGCTGGGATATGGGGTCGCAAACATTTCGAAATGAATTATATGATGGTTATAAAGCTGGTAGAACAGCGCCGCCAGAAGAAATGATTCCGCAGTTTGATTTAGCGAAAGAGGTAGCTGCTGGATTTGGCTTTGTCAATTTAGGTGTGCCGGGTTTTGAAGCAGATGACTGTATTGGAACAATTACCGTTCAAGCGAGTAATACGATCGCCACCACTGTGTTAAGTGGCGACAAGGATTTACTGCAACTAATCGCACCGACGAATGATGTTTGGATTATGCAAAAAGGTTATGGCAATTATAAACGATATGATGAAGCAACATTTTTTGAAGAGATGGGTATTTCCCCAAGACAATTTATTGATGTGAAAGCATTAATGGGCGACACTTCAGATGGTTATCCGGGAGTACGTGGAATCGGTGAAAAAACAGCAATTAAACTTATTCAAGAATATGAGTCGATTGAGGGAGTTCTAAACAACCTTGATAAACTGAAGCCGGCCCAACAAACCAAAATTCAAGAAGACTTAGCGATGCTAGAATTAAGTCAAAAATTAGCTCGGATTCATACAGAAGTTCCGCTAGAGATAGACTTGCCTAGCTTGAAATATGACGGATTCCGCGAAGATGCTTTTGCTGTAGTTGAAAAATACGGTTTAAAAACGTTAACTCGGGATATCGAATAAAAATAGAAGCAATCTGGTTATTTGACTCCAGGTTGCTTCTGTTTTTTTATAGCCTGACGTGCAAGTTGGTCGGCTTGTTTATTTTGACTTACATTACGCCACTCAGCAAAAAACAACTCTAGCGAATCAGCCATTTCTAAAATTGCGTCTAAATGAGGCTTGAATAAAGGATTTTTCGCATGTCGTTTATGGATTGCTTCAATCGCAACTTTCGAATCAGAGTATAAACGAATTAATGTAGCTTGTTTTTTTAAGGCTTCTTCTAGCCCAAGTTTAATTGCGATAAATTCAGCCTCATGATTTGTCATAACTGCGAGTGGGATAGCAAATTGTTCATAGATGCCATCTGCTTTTAGGACGATTCCAGCCCCACTTGGTCCAGGGTTTCCAGCGCTTGCACCATCAACGAAAACTTCCATATTGTGCGCCTCCTATTGTTTGAGTAGATGTGGCTTTATTATAGAAGGAAAGCTCTTTTTTTGCAATAAAAAAACCGGCAAGCTATGCCGGTTTTTAAGTCCGTGTCTAATTGGCAACTGGTTTAGGCTTTTTCTACGTTAGCTGCTTGAGCGCCGCGATTACCTTCAACTACTTCAAATGTTACCGCTTGGCCTTCTTCTAAAGATTTGTAGCCGTCACCTTGGATCGCTGTGAAGTGAACGAAAATATCTTCGCCGCCGTCTGATTCGATAAAACCGTAACCCTTTTCATTGTTAAACCATTTTACTTTCCCATTTTGCATTGAAATAAATCCTCCTAAGTATGGCTAATAATTGCTAGAATCATTTGTTAAAACGCTTTCATTTTAACTTAAAAAAATTTCTCGCAAATACTACCTTTTCAGTTCATAGCGTTGCCGCATATGATACTAACACTATAAATCAAAATACCTATAAACGTCAAGCTGATTTTCGATATTTTTTAAATTTTTGGACTTGTAAGGGCATACTTTTGACTAAAATGTCTTAATTTGGTACTATTTACTGTGTTTTTTCGGAGGAACGCTCTAGGAGAAATTTCGTTTTTGAAAGGGTAATTGCTTTTAGAAAGGGCGATATTATAGTACAATTGGCTATGTGAAAGAATTTAAGTTGGAGGGTATAGCTATGCCAACACCTAGTATGGAAGATTATATTGAAAAAATCTATTCCCTTATTGAGACGAAAGGTTATGCCAGGGTTTCGGATATTGCTGATGAGCTATTTGTCCATCCTTCCTCTGTAACAAAAATGGTGCAGAAACTGGATAAGGACGAATATTTAATCTATGAAAAATACCGTGGATTAATTTTGACACCTAAAGGAACACAAATGGGGAAAAGGCTCCTAGAAAGACATGCATTACTAGAGAGTTTTTTAAGTATTATTGGCGTAGATCCGTCCCATATTTATCATGATGTGGAAGGTATTGAACACCACTTGAGTTGGAACTCGATTGACCGAATTGGGGATGTTGTGCAATTTTTTGAAAATCATCCAGATGCGCTTAAGACGCTCAAGGCAATGGAGACGACGAAACCAGAAACAAAGGAATAACGGTAATCCAAGGTTGAGATGTTGATTTTTGCGCAATCAGGCTTTACTTTAGAATCAAAATGGTGTTACATCGCTTGGTGTCGCGCTTTTTTGATGCATTAATAAGCCAAAACATCTTAATTCTTTGTTACAATATACATATTCGGAGGGGATATCATGTCAAATAAAGTGAAATCAGATATTGAAATTGCATCAAAAGCAGAAATTCTACCAGTTACGACTATTGCGGAACATTTAGGACTAGACGCAGATGCACTCGAACTTTACGGAAAGTATAAAGCAAAGTTATCCTATGATACCATTCACTCGCTAAAAGACAAAGAACCTGGAAAACTTGTCCTTGTAACAGCAATTAATCCAACGCCTGCTGGTGAAGGAAAATCGACTGTGACAGTTGGTCTTGGCGACGCACTCTCTAAAAAAGATAAAAAGACTGTTATCGCACTGCGCGAACCATCACTTGGACCTACTATGGGGATTAAAGGCGGGGCAACTGGTGGCGGCTATGCGCAAGTTATTCCAATGGAAGATATTAATTTACACTTTACAGGTGATTTTCATGCAATTACAGCAGCGAACAATGCTTTATCGGCATTTATTGATAACCATATGCAACAAGGGAATGACCTAGATATTGATGGCCGAAGAATCGTTTGGAAACGTGTGGTTGATTTGAACGACCGTGCGCTTCGAAAAGTAGTGGTTGGTCTAGGTGGTCCTATTCAAGGGGTTCCACGTGAGGATGGTTTTGATATTACAGTTGCTTCTGAAATCATGGCGATCATTTGTTTAGCAAGTGATTTAAAAGATTTAAAGAAACGCTTAAGCGAAATTGTCATCGGTTATAACTATAAAAAAGAACCAATTACGGTTGGCGAAATGGGTTACGAAGGCGCTTTAACATTACTATTAAAAGATGCTTTAAAACCTAATTTGGTGCAAACATTAGAGCATACACCTGCCATCGTACATGGTGGACCTTTTGCGAATATTGCTCATGGATGTAATAGTGTTTCTGCGACAAGCACGGCGCTTCGACTAGGTGAATATGTTGTCACAGAAGCTGGATTTGGCGCAGACCTTGGTGCAGAGAAATTTTTAGATATTAAAGTTCCTGCCCTTGGAAAAGCTCCAGATTGCGTTGTTATTGTAGCAACGATTCGCGCACTGAAAATGCACGGTGGCGCTTTAAAAACAGAGCTAAGCGAGGAAAATGTCGATGCGCTAGCTAAAGGCTTTACTAACTTACAAAAACATACGGAATCAATTCAAACATTTGGTATTCCTTATGTGGTAGCAATTAATAAATTTATCACTGATTCTGACGCGGAAGTAGCGAAATTAGAAGCGCTATGCGAAGAACACGGGATTCCTTTCTCCCTGACAGAAGTTTGGGAAAAAGGTGGCGATGGCGGCCTGGAACTCGCGGATAAAGTAATTGCGGCAGTGGAAAGCGGCGCAGCGGACTACAAACGTATTTATGATGATGCGTGGTCGATGGAAGAAAAACTAGAGGCGATTGTGACGAAAGTATACGGCGGTATTGGTGTGGAACTTTCTAGCAAGGCGCAAAAACAAATCGTTGAATTCAAAAAATATGGTTGGGATCGTTATCCGATTTGTATGGCAAAAACACAATATTCGTTATCGGATGATCCGACGTTGCTTGGTCGTCCAACTGATTTCGTGATTCATATTCGCGAATTTATTCCAAAACTTGGTGCTGGCTTTGTTGTTGCTTTAACAGGTGACGTGATGACAATGCCGGGCTTACCAAAAAAACCAGCGGCATTAAATATGGATGTCGATGAAAATGGTAACGCGCAAGGTTTATTTTAAAACTAGAAGTTCCAAAAGTGGATTCGCCGCTTTTGGAACTTTTTTCATCTAAGGTATTTGATATGTTCTATGTTTTCAGCTAGAATAGATAAGGACGAACAGGAAATGGATGGGAATAAATGAAACAATTAAAAGTGGAAAATTTAACAAAAACATATGGTGAAAAAAGCCTGTTTGAAAATATCTCGCTAACGATAACAGAGGGCGAACGTATTGGTTTAATCGGTGTAAATGGTACCGGAAAATCGACGTTATTGCAAATTATTTCTGGAAGTGAATCTGGGGATAAAGGTACAGTTACAAAAGCAAAAGATTATACGATTGGTTATTTGGCGCAAGATCCTGCGTTTAATGAAGAAGATACAGTTCTCGCGGCTGTTTTTGACGGGGATACTGCGGCGCTTCGGGCAATGCGCAAGTACGAAGAAGTGTTACTCGCGATGTCACTTGATGCGGAAAATACCAAATTACACGATGCTTATACCGCCGCTAGCCAGGAAATGGATGCTAGTGCGGCTTGGGATATGAACACAGAAGCGAAAACGATTTTGGAAAGACTTGGCATTACGGATTTAACAGCGAAAATAAGCGCGCTTTCTGGTGGGCAGCGAAAACGGATTGGTTTGGCACAAGTTTTAATTGAAACGCCTGATTTGCTTATTTTGGATGAGCCTACCAACCATTTGGATTTTCAGTCGATTCGTTGGTTAGAAGAATACTTAAATCGCTTTAAAGGAGCTGTCTTGCTCGTTACCCATGATCGTTATTTCCTTGACCGTGTGACAAATCACATGGTGGAACTGGACCGAGGTTCGGCTTATCGATACGTTGGGAACTACGAGAAGTTCATGGAATCTAAAGCTATTCGGATGGAAAATGAAGTTCGCGAATCCGAGAAAAATAAAAACCTTTATCGTAAGGAACTGGCTTGGATGCGCCGCGGTCCTCAAGGTCGTGCCACCAAACAAAATGCCAGACAAGACCGTTTCCACGATTTAGAGAAAAAAGTGAAAACAAAAACCGATGACTCAGAACTGGCGATTGACTTTGTTACTAGTCGTCTTGGAAAAGATGTTTTCGAACTGAAAAACTTAGAAAAACGCTTTGATGAAAAACAAGTATTACAGGATTTCAGCTTGATTATCCAACCCGGTGAACGCCTTGGTATTACAGGGAACAACGGAACTGGTAAATCCACTTTACTGAATATGTTAGCTGGAAAACTAGCGCCGGATGCTGGGGAAGTAGTCACCGGACAAACCGTACAAATTGGTTACTATACACAACAAAATGAAGAAATGGATCCGGATATGCGAATGATTGCTTATTTGCAAGAAGCAGGCGAGCAAGTAACGACATCCGGTGGCGAAGTGATTAGTGTGAGCGCGATGTTAGAACGATTTTTATTTCCACCTAATTCACACGGGAAGAAAATTGGGAGCTTATCGGGCGGAGAAAAACGCCGCTTATTCTTACTGCGCATTTTGATGGAACGCCCTAATGTATTACTACTAGATGAGCCGACCAACGACTTAGATACGCAAACATTAACCGTTTTAGAAGATTATTTAGAATCATTCAACGGCACGGTCATTACGGTCAGCCATGATAGATATTTCCTCGATAAAGTCGTGAACAAATTGCTCGTTTTCCGGGCGATTGGTGAAGTGGAAATTTTCTACGGAGAATATAGCGATTATCTGAAAGAGCTGGAGGCTAAAGGAAAACCAGCGAAATCAATGAAAAAAATGGCGAATACTTCGGTCGAAAAGTCATCGCCTGAGAAAAAAGAAAAAGTCAAACTAACCTACCAAGAACAACTCGAGTGGGACGGAATTGAAGATGCGATTAGCAAGTTAGAGAAAGACATTGAATCGCTCAATGAAACATTAGAACAAACCGGAGCCGACTTTACAAAAGCAGCAGAAATTAGTGGATTCATTACAGCAAAAGAAACTGAGCTGGAACAAATGATGGAACGCTGGGAATTTTTATCACAATACGCGGAATAAGGAGTGCGAACGATGAAACAATATTTGGATTTAGAAAAGTACGTTTTAGAGAATGGAACACAAAAAGGAGATCGCACTGGGACTGGAACAATCAGCACATTTGGTTATCAAATGCGTTTTGATTTGCAGGAAGGCTTTCCAATTATGACAACAAAACGGGTACCATTTAAACTTGTAGTAAGTGAACTGCTATGGTTTTTACATGGAGATACGAATATTCGCTACCTTTTACAGCATAATAATAACATTTGGAATGAATGGGCTTTTGAGCGTTTTGTGAAAAGCGATGATTACAAGGGCGAAGATATGACAGACTTTGGACTAAGAGCGGAACGTGATCCAGCTTTCAAAGAAGTGTATCAAGCGGAGATGGAGAAGTTTAAAACACGTATTTTAGAAGACGAAGCGTTCGCGAATAAATACGGTGAGCTAGGTAATATTTACGGTAAACAATGGCGTGAATGGAAAACTTCACAAGGAGAAACAATTGATCAGTTAGCGGATTTGATTGAAATGATTAAAACGAATCCGAACTCACGTCGTTTGATTGTGTCTGCTTGGAATCCAGAAGATATTCCGAATATGGCTTTACCGCCATGTCATTCGCTATTCCAATTTTATGTAGCGGACGGAAAATTATCATGTCAGCTGTATCAACGTAGTGCCGATATTTTCCTAGGTGTACCATTTAATATTGCGAGTTATGCACTTCTCACACATCTGATTGCACGTGAAGTAGGACTGGATGTTGGCGAGTTTATCCATACTATGGGAGACGCGCATCTTTATAACAATCATATTGAACAAGTGAAAGAACAGTTATCTAGAACACCGCACGCGCTTCCAAAATTAGTACTTTCAGATAAACCAGCAACGATTTTTGATTTTGAAGTAGCAGATATTTCACTTGATGGCTATAATCCAGATCCATCGATTAAAGCACCAATTTCAGTATAAGGGAGGTTTTCTTGGATGATTATTTTTGTTTGGGCACAAGACCGCGCTGGAAATATTGGAAAAGATAACAAAATGCCGTGGCACTTACCAGGAGATTTGCAGTTTTTCAAAAAAACGACGACTGGGAAAACACTTGTCATGGGGCGGAAAACCTATGAATCGTTAGGAAAAGCTTTACCAAATAGAAAGACAATCGTATTGACACGAGATCAAGGTCTCAAGTTAGATGATGCAGAGATACTTCATTCAAAAGAAGCTGTTTTAGCCCTTGCTGAGACAGGGGAACCAATCTATATAGTTGGCGGTGCAGAAATCTATCGTTTATTTATGGATGTGGCGGATCAGCTGATTGTGACAAAAATTGATGCAGAGTTTGAGGCTGATACTGCGTTTCCTGAAGTGGATTGGGAGAATTTTTCCGAAGTGGCGAAAGAATTCCATGAAAAAGATGAAAAAAATAAGTACAATTACACTTTTTATACGTATGAAAGAAATTAGTAGAAACGTTGCCTGCTTGCGGGCAACGTTTTTCGAGTGGAGTGAGTATTAATTGTTATCAAAAATGGAGATAAATAAACGCGCTTTGAAAGAAAATATGGCGCTTCTTGCTTGTCCAATTTGTGGCGCAGCATTCGAGTTTAGAGAGCCGCAGTCATTTGTATGCCTAGAAGGTCATGGGTTTGATATCGCCAAACCAGGTTACGTACATTTACTAAAACAAGCGCATAAAACAAAATACGATCAAGCATTATTCGAATCCCGTAAAAAAGTGATTGCGAGTGGCTTTTTTGAAAAATTAATCGAACGAGTGACAGAAATTATTGCGGAGAAGAAAAAAGAACAACTTGTTTTATATGATGCAGGTTGCGGGGAAGGAAGTCATTTAGCGCGAGTCGTATCGAATTTACAAGCGACTGGTGTTAATGTCAAAGCAGTTGGCTTAGATATCGCCAAAGAGGGAGTGAAACAAGCGGCACGCGACTATCCTGGTACTTCTTGGACGGTAGCTGATTTAGCCAATTGCCCGAATCAAGCAGAGACGGCGGATGTCATTTTAAATATTTTATCGCCATCGAATTACGTGGAGTTCAAACGGCTTTTAAAGAAGGATGGATTTTTGTTAAAAGTAGTGCCAGAAGCGAATTATTTACGCGAATTACGCGAATTTATTTATGTTGATGAGAAAAGTAGTTATTCGAATGAGTCGGTTACATCACGGTTAGCAGAAAAGTTAAGCGTAGAACATGTCGAACGAGTCACCTACAAAGCGCCGATTGCCAAAGAATTATTTGCAGATTTTCTTGAAATGACGCCACTTGGTTGGCATATTGAAGCGGATAAAAAAAACGAATTACTGGAAAACCCACCAGAAGAATTAACCGTTGACTTGCAAATTATTATCGCGAATAGAGCACATCTTTTGTAAAAGCTATGTGAAAATTTCGCAATATAAGCTATAATGAAGGGGAAAAATACAGAAGCTGGAGGAATGACATGAATCAATCAGAAATGAAAGCGTTAGAAACACTGCAAAACGGATCAGACATACGTGGAATAGCTATTGCTACGGAAAAATATCAGATTACGCTAACAGACGAACGTGTAGAAAAGATTGCTTATGGCTTTGCGAAATGGCTAAAAGAGGAGAAGAAAGTGGAAGGTCAAGCGAAAGTGGCAATTGGTCATGATAGCAGACTTTCAGCTGAACGATTAAAAGCGGCACTTGTCAAAGGGTTAACTTTTGCTGGTATAGATGTCGTGGATGTTGGGCTTGCAACAACGCCAGCTATGTTTATGGCAACTCAGTACGAGGACTATGACTGCGATGCCGGCATTATGATTACAGCGAGCCACTTACCTTTTATGTATAATGGACTAAAATTATTTACGAAATCTGGTGGAGCTGAACACGAAGATATTGATTATATTGTGGCTCACGCAGATAAATCATTCATAGAAAATGGACTAAATCTTGGTAAGGTAACAAAACAAGATTTACTTTCTACATATGCAGCAGACTTAACGGATAAGATTAGAGCAGGGATCACAGATGCAGCTGATAAAATGAAGCCGCTCCAAGGTAGCCATATTATAGTCGATGCAGGGAACGGCGCTGGCGGCTTTTTTGCTGAGAAAGTATTGGCAGAACTTGGCGCAGACATTTCTGAAAGCCAGTTTTTAGATCCGGATGGAAATTTTCCTAATCATATTCCGAACCCTGACAATGAGGAAGCTATGGCTAGTTTGAAAAAAGCGGTCCTTGCTAGTGGGGCGGATTTAGGCGTGATTTTTGACACGGATGTAGACCGTGCTGCGATTATGGATAAAAATGGCGAAAGTTTAAACCGCAACCCATTAATTGCTGTTATCTCTAGTATTATTTTAGAAGAAAAACCAGGAACAACTATCGTGACTGACTCCACAACATCGGGGCATTTGCAAGCCTTTATCGAAGCAAAAGGCGGGAAACAACACCGATTTAAACGTGGTTATCGTAATGTTATCAATGAAGCACTGCGCCTAAATGCAAACGGAACACCATCTGAAATTGCTATCGAAGTAAGTGGACATGCCGCATTAAAAGAAAATTATTTCTTGGATGATGGCGCTTATCTCATTGCCAAAATTTTAATGACTTACGCAACATTACGAAAAAATGGGCAAGACTTACCAGATTTAATAGCGGATTTAAAAGAACCGGCTGAAAGTGAAGAAATTCGTTTGAGCATTACAGCAACCGATTTTAAAGCATATGGAAAAGAAGCTTTAGCTGATTTTCTGACGTTCGTAGAAGCTGATCCGGATATGGAATTAGAACCTGTGAACCAAGAAGGAATTCGTGTGAATACGAAAGGTGCGCTTGGTGAAGGTTGGTTCTTACTACGAATGAGCTTACATGAACCGGTGATGCCAATGAATTTAGAAAGTGATGAAGCTGGCGGCATCCGAAAAGTGAAAGATCGTTTAGCAGGATTTTTCGCAACGAAAGCTGATTTAAAAATGTAAATAAAAAAGAACTTGGTATGGAAAACGTATCAAGTTCTTTTTCTTTTTACCAAATCGATTGAAAAAGTAGGACGAGTGTAGTACACTTAAAAAGCAAGCACTTACTTTAAAAGGGAAATAAAGTACAGGAGTGTGTTTTTTGGAAACTTGGATTACAAGTATTATGGCTGATTTTGGCTATATAGGTATTTTTGTTTTGATTATGGTTGAAAACTTGTTTCCGCCTATTCCCTCTGAGATTATCTTAACTTTTGGTGGATTTATGACGACAGTTACATCACTGAATGTCGTGATGGTGATTATTGTAGCAACACTAGGTTCTGTAGTGGGCGCTATTTTACTTTATAAAGTGGCTTCTTATTTTGGCAAAGAAAGACTGACGAAGATTGTGTTAAAATACGGTCGGATTTTGCGGCTGAAGGAATCTGATATTGAACGCGCAGAGAATTTCTTTTTGAAATATGGAAGTTGGGCCGTATTTTTATGTCGAATGATTCCACTAATACGAAGCCTGATTTCGATTCCAGCAGGGATGACCAAGATGAAAATGTCGAAGTTTTTAATTTTGACAACTGCAGGAAGCTTACTTTGGAATACAGTTTTAATTGGACTTGGCGCTATGCTTGGTGAATCATGGAGTGAAATTGTTGTTTTCATGGATAGCTTTTCAACAATTATTTATAGCATCATTGCGATACTTGTAGTGGTCGGCTTAGGATTCTTTTTCCGAGCGCGTTTCAAAAAAACATTAGATGAAGAATAATGTAGGACCTTGAGGAGTGATCTTCAAGGTTTTTCTTTTGTGATTTTCGCTTTCATGCTATGATAAGTTGGACATAGAAAGGGGACGGGACATATGCGGATTGGAATGCGAACGGTGAAAACCGCGATTGCAGCGACACTGGCGATAATTTTGGCGGAATGGCTACACTTGGAATATGCAGTTTCGGCAGGGATTATCGCAATTTTAAGTGTTCAAAATACGAAAAAGGGGTCTTTACAATTAGCGATTCAGCGGGTTTATTCGACCGTTTTGGCGCTATCTATTGCTGCTGTATTTTTCATGCTTATTGGTTATAATGCGGTGAGTTTTGGACTTTATTTATTGATTTTTATTCCGCTTGCTGTAAGACTTCATGTTGCTGACGGAATTGTTGTGAGCTCTGTACTTGTATCGCATATTTTACTTGAACAATCATTATCCTTTTTCTGGTTTAAAAATGAACTGTTACTTATGGCAGTTGGCGCTGGCATAGCGATTATTTTAAATTTATATATGCCAAAAATGGAAGACGAATTAAAACGCAGCCAACAAAAAATAGAAGCAATTATGCGGCAAATTTTAACGGAAATGACGCAAGGGCTTCGGAATCAGTCGGAGTATCATGATGAGTTTGGCTTATTAAATCAATTAAAGGGTACATTAGACTATGCACAGGAAAAAGCAGCGAGAAATTTAGACAATCAGTTTTTTGCTTCTTCCCATTATTATTCCCAGTACGTTGATATGCGGCTTGTACAATATCGAATTTTAACACAAATGAAACGGCATTTAGTCGCGTTTGATCATTCTTCTGAGCAAAGTATGGCGCTGGCAGAAATTACAGAAAAAACGGCACAGACGCTAGATGAGCATAATACAGCAGAAGATTTAGTGGCGGAAATTACTAAGATGGTGCATGAGTTTCGAAGCAGTAAACTCCCAGAAACACGAGCGGAATTTGAAAATAGAGCGATTTTATTCCAATTTATGAATGATTTGCGTTATTTGTTAGAAATGAAGCGTGACTTTTATGCGGAGTTTGGATTGAAAGAAAAAGAAATGACGAGGGGACGATGAAAGATGATTGAAAAAATTGGTCAAGTGATGTTATATGTAGAAAATCAAGCTGCAGTGAGAGATTTTTGGGTAGAAAAATTAGATTTTGTCGTCGTTTCAGAAGAAGTTGTAAATGGCGAAATTCAGTGGATTGAAATAGCGCCAACAAAAGGTGTGGAGACTACTTTTGTTCTTCAAAACAAAAAGAAAGTGGCGGAAATGAACCCAGAGATGAATCTTGGGACACCATCTATTTTACTATTTGGAAGTAATGTTGCAGAACTTTATGAAGAATATAAAAATAAAGGCATTACGGTCGGCGATCTAGTAGATTTACCGATGGGCCGAGTGTTCAATTTTTCGGATAACGAAGGAAATTACTTTGCGATTTGCGAAAAATAATAAGAGAAAAAGCCAGCTGATAGTCACTAAGATTATCAGCTGGCTTTTTTTAGATAGTTGGAACTAATTGTTTTTCAGCTAATGCTGCTTGAGCTGCTGCAAGACGGGCAATGGGAACGCGGTACGGAGAGCAGGATACATAGGTAAGTCCTAATTGATGGAAGAACTGGATAGATTCCGGATCGCCCCCATGTTCGCCGCAAACCCCCATTTTTAAATGTTCCGAAGTCATTCGTCCACGTGTAACCGCCATTTCAACTAGTGCACCGACACCATTTTTATCAATCGTAACAAATGGATCTTTTGATAAAATATCTTTTTCATAATAATCTGCTAGGAACTTGGTAGCATCATCACGTGAAAAACCATAAGTGAGTTGTGTTAAATCATTGGTTCCAAAGCTAAAGAACTCTGCTTCCTCGGCGATTTCATCTGCTGTTACACATGCTCGCGGAATTTCGATCATCGTACCAATATCATATGGTAGCATCACTCGCTCTCTATCAAAAATAGTATGAATCGCTTGTTTCATCTCTTTTTTTATATAGCTTAGTTCACTTTTCGTAGCGATGAGCGGAATCATGATTTCTGGGTGAACGTCAATTCCTTCATCATGAAGAGTGACGGCGCTTTCGATAATCGCTTCCGTCTGCATCCGATAAATTTCTGGAAATGTGATAGCAAGACGACAACCGCGGTGTCCAAGCATGGGATTTGCTTCGCTTAGTTCGTTAATTCGTTTTGTGATTTGAGGAACTGTTCGATTCATTGCGCTAGCTAATTGCTCAATTTCTTGCTTCGTTTTTGGTAAAAATTCATGTAATGGCGGATCAAGCAAGCGAATGTTTACCGCGCGGCCGTCAGCAATACGGAATAACTCACTAAAATCGGCTTTTTGCATTTCTTTTAAAGTGGTTAAAACGGATTCGCGCTCGCTTAATGACTCTGCTAAAATCATTTGGCGTACATAATGGATTCGTTTTTCATCAAAAAACATATGCTCGGTGCGACACAGGCCAATACCTTCCGCCCCAAACAAAAGCGCCTTTTTAAAGTCCGGCGGGGTATCTGCATTGACACGGATCATCAGTCTTTTCTCCGTATCTGCCCAGGCCATCAACTCGTCAAAATGTCCACCAATTTGCGCTTCTCTGAGGGCGATTTCTCCAAGGTAAACTTTGCCGGAACTACCATCGAGGGAGAGCGCATCACCTTCATGCAGTGTGTCGCCTGTAGGAAGAATAATCGTTTTTTCTTTTTCATTGATCGTAAGTTCGGCGCAACCCGCTATACAGCATTTTCCCATTCCGCGAGCAACGACGGCAGCATGAGAAGTCATACCACCATGAGCCGTTAAAATAGCATTACTACGCGCCATGCCTTCTATATCCTCAGGAGAAGTCTCATTACGCACTAAAATGACAGGAATACCGCGTTCGGTTGCTTGGACTGCTTCTTTTGCTGCAAAGAAAATTTGACCAGTTGCAGCGCCAGGACTTGCAGGTAAACCAGTTGCGATGACTTGACCATTTTTTAGAGCGCTTTCATCGAAGGTTGGATGAAGTAATTGATGTAATTGCTTAGTTTCCACGCGCATGATGGCTTCTTGGCGAGTGATTTTTCCTTCTTGCACAAAATCCACGGCTGTTTGAATAGCTGCTTTAGCTGTTCGCTTGCCACTTCTAGTTTGTAAGACATAGAGTTTTCCTTTTTCGATGGTAAATTCAATATCTTGCATGTCTAAATAATGATTTTCGAGAAGTTCACAAATATGGAGGAGCTCCTTGTAAACAGTGGGCATCCTCTCTTCCAGTGCACTTATCGGCTCAGGGGTACGAATTCCTGCAACCACATCTTCACCTTGCGCATTTAGTAAAAATTCCCCGAATACTTTCTTTTCACCAGTGGAAGGATTGCGAGTAAAGGTAATTCCAGTTCCACTCGTTTCTCCAGTATTTCCAAAAACCATTGCTTGAATATTAACGGCTGTGCCAAAACTTGCATCAATATCATGTAATCTGCGGTAAATAACAGCGCGAGGATTCATCCAGGAATCAAAAACAGCGATAATCGCAAGCCGTAGTTGCTCTAGAGGATCTTGCGGGAAATCTGTGCCAGTTGCTTGGCTAAAAATTAGTTTATAAGCATCAATGAGTTCGCTTAAATCAGTCGCAGTTAATTCTGTGTCTAAACGGTAGTCATTTGCTTTTTTGATGCGATTAAGAGCCTGTTCAAAATGGTAGCTCGGTATTTCAAAAACAACGTCACCGAACATTTGAATAAAACGGCGGTAAGAATCATAGGCCGAACGAGCATCACCAGTTAAGTTGGCAAGCCCTTCTGCGGCTTGGTCATTTAACCCAAGATTGAGCACGGTATCCATCATGCCAGGCATCGAAAAGGGTGCGCCAGAACGTACGGAAACGAGCAGAGGATTTTCTGCGAATCCAAAAATTTTCCCGGTTTGCTTTTCGAGTTCCACCAAATGAATTTTCACTTCATCAAAAATGGCTTCGGAAAGGTGTTTATTGTTAGCTGTGTAATCGTTACAAGCATCGGTTGAGATAATAAAACCAGGAGGGACGGGTAAACCGATATTCGTCATTTCGGCCAAATTAGCACCTTTTCCTCCTAAAAGATTTTTCATTTCCTTAGAACCTTCACTGAACTGATAGACAAATTTTCTCACATTATTCACCTCTTCTAATTAGTGGTAACTCGTGATAATTTCCGTGATTAGGGCAGCGGTTTCCTCAATGGCTTTATCTTCTACATGAATGACTTGGCAACCAAGTTTTTTGAATGTATCATAACCATATTCTAGTTCCTCTAAAATACGTTTTTCACTGGAATAACTACTTGCTTCATCTAAACCAATAGATCTCAAACGGACTTTGCGGATTTGCGCTAGCTTTTCTGGGGTGGTTGTAAGACCGATAATACGTTCCGCTGGGATTTGGAAAAGTTCTGCTGGAATCGGGATTTCGGGGACAAGTGGGACATTAGCAACTTTCCAATTTTGATTGGCGAGAAAACTACTCAGTGGCGTTTTGCTCGTTCTTGATACCCCGACGAGAACGATATCTGCATCTAACAGGCCACGAGGATCTTTGCAGTCATCGTACTTTACAGCAAACTCAATGGCAGCAATACGATCAAAATAATTGCTATCAAGACGGCGCATATTTCCGGGATCTTGTTTTGATTTTAAGCCAGTTTTTGCTTCAACAGCAGCAGTTAGCGTATGTAATAAATCTACGTTCGGAATATTGTTTTGAACGCAAAAATTAGTTGCGTACTCAGCTAACTTAGCTTGTACGAGTGTTTGAACCACGATACCATCAGTAGCCTTAGCTTCTTCTAACGTTTCAAGTAAAGCGCTCTCATCGCGAATAAAAGCGTGGCGCCGAATGTCCGCAGGCTTATTAAGTGAAAACTGAGCTGTTACCGCGCGAATAATATGTTGAGCAGTTTCTCCGATAGCATCTGAAATAACGTATATAATAACCGGATTTTCCATATTCTCATCCTATTAAACCTTTTTTATCGTATCTACAAATAATGCAGTAATGCGAGTTTTTGAAATTTTTCCGACGACTTTTGCGTTTTCTAGAACGGGAAGTGAATCAATTTGGTGGAAAACGAGTTGTTCCGCGGCATGTAACACAGTGTCGTTTTTCGTAACAGTAACGAGGTTGGGCATCCGTGTCATAATTGTCGCAATGGGAGTCGCTTTCGTGTCCGCATCAGCAAGCGCACCTTTTAGTAAATCTTTTCTGGAGACAAGTCCAACTAAAAGCTCTTCATCAATGACGTATAAACTACCAATATCTTCCATAAAGAGCATAACGATGGCATCATAAACGCTTGTTTCTTTTTTTGCGAAAAATGGTTGGGTCATAATGTCAGCAACTTTCAACTGCCGAATTTCATCAAAGTGAATCGGATTAGTTTCTAAGCCAGAGTAAAAGTAACCAACTTTTGGACGAGCATCTAAAATGCCAGTCATGGTTAAAATTGACAAGTCAGCTCGAATGGTGGCACGTGTTAATTTCAAATGAGCAGCGATAGAGTCACCAGTAGCAGGCTCATTCGCGCGAACATAGGCAACAATTTGATGTTGTCTAGGAGAAAGTTCGATGGGAATCACATCCTTTTATTATGTTATGCTAATCATTATATAGTATGACATAATTAAAAACAAGTCTCAATTGTGACATACTATATAAAAAACCTTCTCCAACGGGAGAAGGTTTTTTTAAGTGCGTTATTTAAACATAAAATAAAATACAGAAATACATAAAAGCGGTTCCCGCGATAACAAATAAATGCCAAATCGCGTGCATATAAGGAACACGAGGGATACTGTAAAAAACAGCACCTACTGTAAACATAATGCCACCAGTTGCAAGTAACCAAAAACCAGTTGGTGTAAGCCCAGCATAAAGTGGTTTAATGGCGAACATAACCATCCATCCCATAAGTAAGTAGACACTTGTCGACAAAAGTTTTAATTTGCCTGTCATAAATATCTTATAAATAATCCCAGCAATTGCGAGGCCCCAAATGACACCAAATAGCGTCCAGCCGAGTGTCCCTTGAATCGTAATCAAAACAAATGGCGTATAACTGCCAGCAATTAATACATAAATCGCAGCGTGGTCCATAATGTTAAAAACCGTCCGCGCCTTGCAAGGTTTAAAACTATGAAGCAGGGTGGAACAAATATAAAGCAACATGAGGGAAATTCCATAAATTAAAAAACTTGTTAAATAGAGAGGATTATCTTTTCCGGCGGCGAATATTATAAGTAAGACGAGCGCGGGAATACTAAGAATAAACCCAATACCATGCGTTATAGCATTGGCTACTTCTTCTTTCCAATTGTAAGAAGTGACATTCATTTTATCACCATACTTTTCTACAAATTTTGTGCGTATTATATTTCTATCATACGCTAAAAAATACAGAATAGAAAGGCAAATACCATTTCTTTCTCTTTTCTTAAAACTAGTTTATAGGTTGTGTATACTGCCGGGGATGTTATAATAAGATAAAATAAGCAAAAATGGATGTGGCTATATGAGAAAAATAAAAATTATCACAGACTCAACTGCTGGACTAACATTAGAAGAAGTAGCAAAATGGAATATTGATGTTTTATATTTAACCGTAGAAATTGATGGGCAAATATACAACCCTAAAACAGACATTACACCAGAAGAATTTATGGTGCGAATGGCAGAAACAAAAGAATTACCAAAATCTTCCCAACCTGCTATCGGTTCTTTTGTCGAAGCATACGAAAAATATACGGCAGAGGGCTACGAAATTCTTTCTATCCACTTAACCGAAAAACTAAGTGGTACTGTAAACGCGGCACGTCAAGCAGCAGATATGGTGGAAGGAAATATTACTGTAGTAGACTGCGATTATACAGCACGTGGGCAAGCATTCCAAGTATTAAAAGCAGCTGAAATGGCTCAGTCTGGTGATTATTCTGTAGAAGAAATTCATGCGAAAATTAATGACATTCGTGACAAAACAAAACTTTATATCGTTGTCGTAACACTCGATAATTTAATTAAAGGTGGACGTGTTGGCCGGATGCAAGGCTTCTTAGGTAGCCTTTTAAATATCAAATTAATTGCCAAATTAACAGACGGACAATTGGAAGAAGAAACCAAAGTCCGCAGCAACAAAAAAGTATTACAATATTGCCTAAATCTAATTAAAGATGAACCGAAAAAAATTCAGCATCTAGATGTTGTTCATGCAAATGGACTTAATTTGGCGGATGATTTCATCGCTGAATCAAAAGAAATAACCGGTTTAACAGAAATTCCACTATTTTTTGCAGACCCAGTCATTTCCACGCATGCTGGAACTGGTGCGTTTGCATTTATGTACTATACTGACTAAGCGAGTGATTGCATATGACAAAGAAAAAATGGCTGTGGCTTACAGGGAGCGTGCTTGTTATCGCGCTTCTTGTTGGCGCAGTTTTTGGTATCAAGTATTATAAAGAATCAAAAGAAATTCCGATTAACCTCGTTGCCATGGGTGATTCATTAACAGAAGGCGTCGGTGATGAAAACAAAGATGGTGGTTATGTAGGTATTATTCCAAAAAAACTAGAAGAAGAACCAAATGTCCCAAGTGTAAAAACGAGTAATTACGGGGTATCTGGAAACAAAATAACCCAACTGGAAAAACGTTTAAAAACAAACAAAGACTTCCAAGAAGATGTCAAAAATGCGAATGTAATAACAATCACCATTGGCGGAAATGATGTCATGGCTATTTTGCAATCGCGTCTTTTAAATGTAAATGTAGGTGATTTTACAAAAGCGAATAAAGAATTCCAACAAGAGCTAGAAACACTTTTAAAAGATATTCGTTCCTACAACAAAGATGCAGCAATATTTTTAATGGGTATTTACAATCCCTATACGACTTATTTCAGCGATATCAAACAATTTGACGAGATTATCTCTGATTGGAATAAAGCTTCTAAGAAAACAATCCAGCAAGATAGTAATGCTTATTTTGTACCTATCGCAAAAGTCTTAGAAGATCGAAATGCAGATAACAAAGATCAACCTAATTCACTATTGTCAGATGATTATTTCCATCCTAATCATACAGGATACGAGAAGATGACAACGGAATTAGACAAGGCCATCGTAAAACAATTAAACGAAGGCAATATTCCCAAATAGAAAGGTGTTAAAATCGTGCAGAGAGAAACACGATCGGCTCCAAAAAAAACAAAACGCAATTATTGGAAATGGGTTTGTATTATATTAATTAGTGTACTTCTTATTTCATCTGGCTGGATTTACGTAGCAGTATTCAAACTTAGTCCACAAGATGAACCCACGCCATCCCTTATTAGCAATAAATCAATGGTTGAATTTCAAACAAGTACAACGAAAGCAGATTTAAATCAATTGATTAGTTCCTATATAGAAGACTTTAGCAAAGAGCAAGATATTGGTTATAAAGTGTTCGTAGCAAATAACGTTAATTTTACTGCAGAAGCCGAAATCTTTGGTGAACCAGTCGAACTACGGTTGAAATTTTCACCCGAAGTAGTAGATAATGGAAATGTTGAATTGACGCTCAAAGACATGTCAGTTGGCGCTTTGCCACTACCGGTGTCTTATGTAATGAATTATGTAAGCAAAAATTATAAATTCCCTGATTGGGTGACAATTATGCCTAAAAAGGAAAAAATCTATCTTTCCCTAGATAAACTAAAACTTCAAGGCGACACAAAAGTACGTGCTGATACGCTAAATTTGAAGAAAGACGATATTTCGTTTACACTTTTAGTACCAGTTAAGTAATTTAGCTGGCTGAATCCTAGTTAGGGGGCATTTTTATGACAAAAGAATCACTTGAAAAAGCAACATTTGCTGGAGGATGCTTTTGGTGTATGGTAAAACCTTTTGATACGCAACCGGGAATTGAAAAAGTTGTTTCGGGTTACACAGGCGGTCATACGGTTAATCCGACCTATAAAGAAGTTTGCAGCGGGACAACAGGACATACAGAAGCAATCCAAATCACATTTGATCCGGCGGTTTTTCCATATGAAAAATTAGTCGAAGTATATTGGCAACAAACCGATCCGACAGATGCAGCAGGCCAATTCGTTGACCGCGGCGATTCATATCGACCAGTTATTTTTTACCACAATGAAGAGCAAAAAGAAATTGCTGAAAAATCAAAAGCAGCCCTTGATGCGAGTGGTAGATTTAAAAAGCCAATTGTCACAGAAATTGCCAAAGCAGAAACATTTTATCCAGCAGAAGAATATCACCAAGATTTCTACAAAAAAGAAAAAGCGCACTATGAGGGATATCAAGTTGCTTCAGGTCGTGCTGCATTCATAGATGCCAACTGGAAAGGGTGAAATCAAATGGATGAAAGTAAAAAGAACGAGCGCCTTCAACAACTAACAGATATACAATATAATGTGACCCAAAAAGCGGGTACCGAACGTCCATTTCAAAATGAATTTTATGATAATGAGGCAAAAGGCATTTATGTAGATATCGTTTCAGGAAAGCCGCTTTTTTCATCCAATGACCAGTACGATGCTGGCTGTGGTTGGCCGAGCTTTACTAAGCCAATTGACGAAGCAGAAGTTATTGAAAATCGAGATTTGACCCATGGTATGATTCGGACGGAAGTGAAATCTGCTGATGCTGATTCCCATTTAGGGCATGTTTTTCCAGATGGACCACAAGATAAGGGTGGACTTCGCTACTGCATTAACTCCGCAGCGCTCAGATTCATACCTGTGGATAAGTTAGAAGAAGAAGGCTACCAAGCATATAAGAAAATCTTTGAATAAACACATGATGCCAGAAAATGAAATGCGTAGAATAATATCGCGAAATCATTCTCTGGCATTGTTGTGATAAGGAGCGATACACATGTTAAAAATAGCGGTAGTAGGGCTTGGCGGCATTGCACAAAAAGCATATTTGCCAGTTTTTGCTGAAATGGAAAATATCGAGGTACATCTTTACACGAGGGATGCGCAGAAATTAAAGCACTTAAGTGAGAAATATCGTTTTGATCATTATCATCAAAGTATTCATTCTATGATTGAGTCTGGCGTGAATGCAGCGTTTGTTCATTCATCTACAGCAAGCCACCCAGAAGTAATCCGGACTTTTCTAGCAAATCATATTCCAGTTTATGTGGATAAACCAATTGCCGACAATTTAGCCGAAGTAGAAGAATTAACACGCCTAGCTGAAGAACAAAATACGTTACTTATGACTGGCTTTAATCGCCGTTACGCGCCAAAATATCAAGAATTAAAAGCCTTAACAGATACCAACATGATTATTATGCAAAAAAATCGCGCGGCGCAACCGGGTGAGGCTCGTACATTTATTTATGACGATTTTATTCATGTCATTGATACCGTGCGTTTTTTACTAGATGCCAAAATAGAACAGTTACATGTCGTTCCGGTATGGCAAGAGAATCTTCTAGCAAGTATAACGGTACAAATTACAGCGGGAGGTAAAGTGGCAACGGCGATTATGAACCGAGATAGCGGCGTGAACGAAGAACGATTAGCAGTGATGACCCCGAGCGCCAAATATGAAGTAGAAAATGTTACGGAAACGCATATTTATGAAGGGACAACAGAACGGTTTGAGCGTTTTGGAGATTGGGAAACGACGCTTTACAAAAGAGGTTTTGTATCTATCATCCAAGCCTTCTTAACGGCCGTGCGAAATGGGGAGAAAGCACCAATTTCCAAAGAAGATGCTCTAGAGACACATCGACTTGCAGAAGAAATTCTACGTAAAATCGAAAATTAACTTTATTTTTTTCAAGAAATCAACTATAGTTAAAGCATAAAAAGAGCGGAGTGTGTTGTACGTTGGGAAGATCATTTTATCATTTTTTAATGACATATCGGGACCCGAAGCTAACAGATCAGAAAACGGAATTTGCCAACAATGCATACCGAGATCATAGTTTTCCAAAGCAAACGAGAAATTACCATATTCTTTGTGACTATCTGGAGTTTAATGCGCCGTATTTACCGGGAATGTCTATTTTCGATGAACTTTGGGATGCTTATTTGCTAGATGAAGAGAAAAACAAACACTAGGAGGAAAAAAGATGAGCGTACATATCGAAGCGAAACAAGGCGAAATTGCAGAAACGATTTTATTACCAGGGGATCCGTTAAGAGCAAAATACATTGCGGAAACATTTTTGGAAGATGTCGTTTTATTCAACCAAGTGCGAGGAATGCTAGGATTTACTGGTACATATAAGGGCGAAAAAGTTTCTGTTATGGGAACAGGGATGGGTATTCCATCTATTTCGATTTATGTAAATGAATTAATCCAAAGCTATGATGTGAAAAATTTGATTCGTGTTGGTACTATGGGTGGAATTCAAGCGGACGTAAAAGTACGTGATGTTGTCATTGCACAAGCGGCTTCAACGGATTCGCAAATTAATCGCAATACTTTTGCAGGAGTGGATTTTGCGCCAGTAGCAGATTTTTCTCTTCTAAAAAAAGCCTATGACGCTGGTATCGAAAAAGGATTATCTCTTAAAGTAGGGAATGTTTTTTCTGCGGACCGTTTTTATAATGATCAGCTGGACAAACAACAATTAGCTGATTATGGTGTACTCGGGATCGACATGGAAGCAGCGGCACTTTATACATTAGCGCAAAAATATGGCCGTCGCGCTTTGGCAATCTTAACTGTGAGTGATCATATTTTTACGGGGGAAGAAACATCTGCTGAAGAGCGTCAAACCACTTTTAATGATATGATTGTTGTAGCACTTGAAGCTGCAATAAAATAATTTTAATTACTAACTTAGAATCAGACTTAATGTATACAGGAAGGTTGATAAACAGATATGAGTTCTTTATTAACAATTGCTTTAGCTGTTAGCATCAGTTGTGTCCACACAGTGGAAGATCAATATTTTGGTGGCACAAATGCTGATTCAATCGCTAAAGTGGAACAAAAATCGTCAGGCAATCAAACACTTGCGGAATTAGAAAAAGACCCACTTTATCCATATATTGATAAACAAAATAAATTAACTGAAAAAAATGGTATAAAGTATATTGAAAATGAGGAAAACATGTTGGTTTTAGCTAACAAAGATTATTCATTGCAACCAACATATACCCCCCCTGACTTGGTTCGTCCGAATGTAACATTCTCTTTTGGCAGCCAACAAGTCGAAAAAGCACAATTAAGAAAAGAAGCAGCAACTGCATTAGAAGAAATGTTCGTAGCTGCGAACAAAGATGGTAAGAAACTATTCGCCGTATCGGGTTATCGATCGTACAAACGCCAACAAGAAGTATTCCAAGCTGAAGTAAATGCTAAAGGGGACCAAAAAGCGAGAGAAGCAGTAGCGTATCCAGGGACTAGCGAACATCAAACTGGTTTAGCGATGGATATCTCCTCAGAAAACCAATCATATGAACTGACAGAAGCATTCGGAACAACTCCTGAAGGCAAATGGTTGCAAGAAAATGCCCACAATTATGGTTTTATCTTGCGTTATATGAAAGGGCGAGAAGCTATCACGAAGTACCAATATGAATCTTGGCATTATCGTTATGTTGGTAAAGATGCGGCAACGATTATTTACGAAAACAACTGGACTTTAGAAGAATTTTTTGAACATGTTAAGGCACTTCAAAAGAAAGTAGATGCCGCAAAATAACAAGATTTTGAGCCATAAACAAGCATTTGTTTATGGCTTTTTTTGTTCTCAGAAATTAAATGGTTGCATAAAATACCTATAGGGGGTATACTGTTAATTGTAGAAACAAAGGAGGAGAAAAAATGAAACACGACCAACCAATTGTTCCACGCAAAGAAGATGAAACGAAATTACTTCAAAATCGTTTGCGACGTATCGAAGGCCAAATCCGCGGTATTGCTCAAATGGTCGAGGATGATAGATATTGTACAGACATTTTAGTTCAAATTTCAGCAGCTAATAAAGCACTCAAAAATGTTGGTTTACAAGTACTAGAACATCATACAGCACACTGTGTTGTAGATGCAGCAAAAAATGGGGAAGATGACGTAATGGAGGATTTACTTAAAGCAATACGTCAATTTTCGAAAACCTGAGGGGGGTATATACAATGAGTGATAAATATGTAAGACAAGATTTAAACGTTTTTGGAATGACTTGTGCGGCCTGTTCCACGAGAATTGAAAAATCGTTAAATAAAGCAGATGGTGTAGAAAAAGCGAATGTCAACTTAGTAACGGAAAACGCTGCTGTTTATTACGACCCGGAAGTTACATCGACAGAAGATCTAATTAAAGTTGTTAAACATGCGGGTTATGACGCTGCGGAAAAAATGTCCAAAGAAGAAAAAGATGCTGTATTAGAAAAGAATTTCAAAAAAGAAGTGAGACGTTTTATTCTTTCGGCGCTTCTTTCCTTGCCATTACTTCTTACCATGGTGACACATATTCCGTATATCCATGAAATGGCGTTTGCGGAAACGATAGGTAACTGGATTAATCCAACGATTCAATTAGTTCTTGCAACTATTGTTCAGTTTTATATTGGTTGGCGGTTTTACGATGGGGCTTATAAAGCGCTGCGAGGTAAAAGTGCGAATATGGATGTATTAGTCGCACTTGGGACATCTGCTGCATACTTCTATAGTGTGGTAGAGTATGTCCGCCATATAATTGACCCAAGCGTGATGCCACATTACTACTTTGAAACAAGTGCCGTGCTAATCACATTAATCTTATTAGGTAAACTGCTTGAATCATACGCAACTTCCAGAACAACGGAATCTATTGCTGGTTTACTTGAACTACAAGCAAAAGAAGCGACCGTTATTCGCGAAGGAAAAGAATGGTTAGTACCAGTAGATTCGTTGAAAATTGGCGACGTTATCCTTGTTCGTCCGGGTGAAAAAGTTCCGATGGATGCAGAAATTATTTCTGGTGAAACGAGTATTGATGAAGCCATGATTACTGGTGAACCTGTGCCTGTAGAGAAGAAACCAGGTGATTCTGTCATCGGCGCAACGATTAACTTTGACGGGGCTTTCCAAGCAAAAATTACGAAACGAATGGAAGAAACAGTTTTAGAATCCATTATTCGTTTGGTCGAGGAAGCGCAAGGTATTAAAGCACCAATTCAACGTTTAGCAGATAGAATTTCCGGCATATTTGTACCAATTGTACTTGGTATTGCTGCTGTAACATTTATTATTTGGTATCTTGTGACTGGAACAGTAGATGGTTCACTAGAAGCGGCTATTGCGGTATTAGTTATCGCCTGTCCCTGTGCACTTGGTCTTGCAACTCCAACTGCTATCATGGCTGGAACTGGTAAAGGCGCCGAAAGTGGGATATTATTTAAAGGTGGCGAACATTTAGAACGTACTTCCAAAGTAGATACTATCGTTTTTGATAAAACTGGTACTTTAACAGAAGGTAAACTGGAAGTGAGTGATAAAAAAGCAGCCAATGATCAGTTTTTCCCTTATTTATTCTTAATGGAACAACAATCAGAACATCCGATTGCTAAAGCGATTATTAAGATGTTAGAGCCTGAGAATATGGATGTATCCGCAATTAAACAAGGAAAAATCCGCGCGAAAGCAGGTCATGGGATGACTGGTAATTTGGATGATAGTAAGGTAGAACTGGGTGCTTACCGCTATGTTTCTTCCCTTACAACAATCCCAAAAGAAGACGATGAATTAATCGAAAGTTGGATGCATGCAGGAAAAACTGTCGTAGCAATGGCAATTGATGGCGTTTATGCAGGTGCTCTAGCTTTATCCGATACACCACGACCTGAAGCAAAAGAAGCAATCCAAAAACTAAAAGCTCAAGGTATTAAAACAGCGATTTGTTCTGGTGATCAATCTGTTGTCGTAGAAAATATGGCCAAAGATTTAGGCATAGATATGTTCTTTGCCGAACAACTACCGAACGATAAGAGTGCATTAGTCGAGAAACTGCAACAAGACGGTCATATTGTTGCATTCGTTGGTGATGGTATTAATGATGCTCCGGCTCTTGCAGCAAGTGATATTGGTATTAGTATTGGAACTGGAACAGACATTGCGATTGAAACAGGGGATGTAACACTTGTAAGTCACCGTTTAACGCTCATTCCAGAAACAATAGAACTTTCCAAAGCAACCATGCGAAATATCCGTCAAAACTTTTTCTGGGCACTTGCTTATAATTGTGCGGGTATTCCAATTGCTGCGTTAGGCTTACTTGCCCCATGGGTAGCAGGACTTGCGATGGCATTTAGTTCCGTCTCTGTTGTCACAAACGCACTTCGCTTAAAAAGATATAAATTTAAATCATAGGAGGAATATAACATGGAAAAATTAACGTTAAATGTAGAAGGTATGACTTGTTCTCACTGTGAGGCTCGAGTAACGAAAGCTTTATCAGAAGTTAATGGTGTGAAAAGTGCAGTAGTGTCACTTGATGAAGGAACAGCTACTGTCGAGTTTGAAAAAGGACAAGTAAGGGAAGATGCACTAATTGATGCTGTGGAAGAAGCAGGTTATGAAGTAGCTTAATTTAAAAGCGAAAAGGGGATTCTGTCAAGAATCCTCCTTTTTTTTATATCATGAAAAAAAGATACCAAAATGAATGGAAAACTGGTAAAATAAATGAGTTAAATAAAATGTGCTACTACTAGCCACATTTTACATAGAAAGTGGTGAAGAAAGATGGAAGAATCCCCACAAAACGAACCAAATAAAGTGGAGAAAGACGAAGAACAAAAATCAAAACCCGGCAATGGTTATATAAAAATGAAGTTATTCCCATTTATAATGCTATTATTCGCTTTTGTATTTGTGACGGCATTAGTGACTACAATCGTAATGTCTTTAGGGGATGACAAGCAAGTAAAAGTGAGCATTCCAGAACGAAAAGAATTTACAAAGCTCTACGATGTATACGACGAAATTACAAGTAAATATTATAAAGACACAAATTCTACTACGATGATAGATGGGGCAATAAGTGGTATGGTGAATTCATTAGATGATCCTTATTCCACATTTATGTCGAAAAAAGAATCTTCAGAGTTTAACGATACTATTTCTGCTAGTTTTGAAGGTATTGGCGCTGAGATTCAAGAAAAAGATGGGGCTATCGTAATTGTTTCGCCAATCAAAAACTCTCCGGCCGAAAAAGCTGGTTTGCGGCCACAAGATATTATTACGCAAGTAGATGGGAAGTCTGTTAAGGGCGACACAGCAACAGAAGCAACACAAAAAATCCGTGGTGAAAAAGGTACCAAAGTAACTCTGACAATTCAACGTTCCAACGAAGATAAACCATTTGATGTCACGATTACTCGTGATGAAATTCCAATCGAAACGGTGTACAAAGAAATGGGCAGCGACAAAATTGCGCACGTAACCATTAGTACATTTTCAGAAACAACCTATGATGAGCTTGAAAAGGCATTGAAATCCCTTGAAAAAGATGGCATGAAGGGCCTTGTTCTTGACTTGCGAGGAAATCCTGGTGGGTTACTTGATCAAGCAGTTTCTATTTCTAGCCTCTTTGTTCCCGATGGCAAAATTGTTGTACAAGAGCAGGACAAAGATGGTGATAAATCGGCCATTAAAGCTGATAGTAGCTCACATGGTGATTATAAAGTAAAAGTACCAACTACTATGTTAATTGATGGTGGGAGTGCGAGTGCTTCAGAAATTCTTGCTGCTGCTGCAAAAGAATCTGGTGGCATTAAACTTGTCGGTACGAAATCATTTGGTAAAGGTACGGTCCAAACGGCAACAACTTTATCTGATGACTCTACTCTTAAATTAACTGTCGCAAAATGGTTAACACCTAATAGCGAATGGATTCATGAAAAAGGTATTACGCCAGATGTGGTTGTGAACATGCCAGATTATGCAACTATGACTATCCCTTCCTCCACCAAAGTCTACAAAAATGGCGATTTCGGTGATGATGTTAAAACCATTGAAACTTTGCTAAAAGCACTAGATTACAATGTTGGAAAAGTAGATGGCTTATACGATACAGACACAGAATACGCTGTTCAAAGATTCCAAACAGCAAACAAATTAGATGTGACAGGAATCATGACAGGTGTAACAACTGATAAATTAGTCGAATTAACACAAAAACATCTAAAAGAAACAGATCCACAACTACAAAAAGCAAAAGCCTTGGTGAAGTAAACGTACAACTTTTTTGAAAAACTGGAGGTAGCAAAAATGGAAACATACTTAGAAATTGAAACATTGATTAAGCGAATTTTTAATAGTTTTCGTCATGAAGTAGAGGCAGTACTCGACAAAAGGTTAAGTGGTAGCGAGTATCGGGTCTTGAGCTTGATTTCAAGTGGACTTACGAAAACATCGGAATTAGCTAAAACGCTTGATGTTTCAGCCAGTCACATCACAGCCATTACGGATACTTTAGTCGAAGAAGAGCTTATTACACGACATCGTTCGGAAGTAGACCGCCGAATTATTGAACTGAAATTAACCCCAAACGCCGAGGAATTTGTCAAAGAAATTGATAAAAAGAAAAAAGAAATGATTGTAAAACGTTTTGCCGTTTTTTCTGAGTATGAACAAGCAGAATTCCGCAAACTGCTCAAAAAATTAGCAGACGGATCAATTAAATAATAATAGTGAAAATCCTGTAGTTTAATCGACTACGGGATTTTTTTGAACATTTTACTTTACAAGAAAAAGATTCTCCGTTATACTTTGAACTAAAGTTGCTCTAAGGAAACATTTTTAGTTACGTGTAAAATTTAGTCTTGTGGGAAAAGGGTGGTTTAGATGGAAATTCAAGGTTTAACAATAGCGTATAAACAAAAGGTGGCAATTGATAATGTCACACTTCAAATAGCATCAGGAAAACTAACTGGTATTGTCGGTCCAAATGGGGCAGGTAAATCAACCTTATTAAAAGGAATGATGGGATTAATTCCGCGTGAACAAGGTCAAGTCACTTTAGCAGACAAACCACTTACTTATTGGAGAAAGAAAATCGCATATGTGCCGCAACGGAGTGAAGTAGATTTAACTTTCCCAATTACCGTTTTTGATATGGTTTTGCTGGGCACATATCCAGCGCTTGGATTAATTAAGCGTCCTGGAAAAAAAGAAAAGCAACTCGCGCTAGATGCGTTAGAGCAAGTGGAAATGACAGGCTTTATGAAAAGACAAATAGGAGAGCTATCCGGTGGTCAATTGCAACGTGTTTTTATCGCACGCGCACTTGCCCAACATGCGGAAATTTTCTTTTTAGATGAGCCATTTGCAGGTATTGATATGACGAGTGAAGCGCTGATTATGCGACTGTTAAAAAAGCTAAGAGATAATGGGAAAACGATTGTCGTGGTCCATCATGATTTTCATAAAGTGGCTGCTTACTTCGACGATATCATTTTACTCAATAAGAAATTAGTCGCGCACGGTCCAGTGGAGCAAACATTTACAGAAGAAAAAATTCAATTTGCTTACGGTGACGCGCCGGTAGCATTTGCAGCGGGGGTGTAAGAGTTGTTGTTTTTAGAAGGTTTAATGCAATATAGTTTTTTACAAAAAGCCCTTATTACTTCTGTGACGGTTGGTATTGTTTCAGGTGTTATTGGTAGTTTTATTATTTTACGAGGTATGTCGCTTATGGGGGATGCGATTTCTCATGCAGTGCTTCCAGGAGTGGCGATTTCTTATATGATGGGGATGAACTTCTTTATTGGTGCAGCTACATTCGGCATCGCGGCGGCACTTGGAATCGGTTTTGTTAATCAAAAAAGTCGGATAAAAAATGATACAGCGATTGGAATTGTTTTTAGTGCATTTTTTGCACTTGGAATTATTTTAATATCCTTTGCGAAAAGTAGTACGGATTTGTATCATATTTTATTTGGAAATGTGCTTGCGGTGCGGAGTTCGGATATGTGGATGACAATTATTATTGCCATTATCGTGATTTCATTAGTAGCCCTATTTTACAAAGAGTTTCTAGTTAGTTCGTTTGATCCAGTGATGGCAGAAGCATATGGTCTCAATGTGAAATTCTTGCATTACTTCTTGATGTTACTTTTAACACTTGTAACGGTTTCCGCTTTGCAAACGGTTGGAATTATTTTAGTTGTGGCGATGTTAATTACGCCAGCTGCAACAGCTTATCTGCTTACGAATAAATTATCCAAAATGATTGTTCTTGCTTCTACTTTTGGGGCAGTGAGTGCGATTATCGGACTTTACTTTAGTTACATTTTCAACTTAGCATCTGGTGCGGCTATGGTTTTAGTTGCGACAATTATTTTCTTTATTGCCTTTTTATTCGCACCGAAACAAGGTTTATTATTTTCTAAAAAGAGGGAGGTTATCGAATGAAAAAAATGCTCGTTGTGGCACTTTTTGCATTAGTAGTTGTACTTGCGGGGTGTTCCAGTCAAAATAGTGATTCGAAAAAAACAGATGGCAAGTTAAATGTAGTGGCGACTTATTCGATCTTAGCAGATATTGTTAAAAATGTTGGTGGGGACAAAATTGAGCTTCATAGTATTGTGCCTGTTGGCGTGGATCCGCATGAATATGATCCCTTACCAGCCAACATTCAAAGTGCTGCGGATGCTGATTTAATTTTTTACAATGGATTGAATTTAGAAACAGGGAACGGTTGGTTTGATCGTATGTTAGAAACGGCGGATAAATCAAGAGAAGACAAGAATCAAGTGGTGGAGTTAAGTAAAGGTGTAAAACCCAAATACTTAACGGAAAAAGGCAAGACATCTGAAACAGATCCACATGCATGGCTTGATCTTCATAACGGAATTATCTATACCGAAAATGTGCGTGATGCACTTGTAAAAGCGGATCCAGACAATACGGATTTTTATAAAGAGAATGCGAAAAAATATATCGACAAATTAGCTACTCTGGATAAAGAAGCAAAACAAAAATTTGCAGATTTGCCAGAAAATCAAAAAACATTAGTAACTAGCGAAGGCGCCTTTAAATATTTTGCAGCTCGCTACGGATTAAAAGCAGCATATATTTGGGAGATAAATACAGAAAGCCAAGGTACTCCAGACCAAATGAAACAAATTGTCGGTATCGTGGAAAAAGAAAAAGTGCCTAATCTATTTGTCGAAACAAGCGTAGATCCACGTAGTATGGAAAGTGTATCTAAAGAAACAGGAGTACCAATTTTCGCGAAAATCTTCACGGACTCCACTGCAAAAAAAGGCGAAGTGGGCGACACGTATTTAGAAATGATGCGGTACAATTTAGATAAAATCCATGATGGTTTAGCCAAATAAAAAAAGACGCAGAGATTAATTCGAAATCTCTGCGTCTTTTGTGTTGAAAGAAAGTTTTTGCTCCGTTTTACGAACCCGGATGGATAAAATAAATGCGGCGACAAATAGGCCAGTACTTAAACCAATCCAGTAACCGAATGGGCCAAGATTCGTAAACGATAAACCGTAGCCTACTGGAAGCCCAATCAACCAATAAGAAATAAAGGCAACAATCGAGGTGACTGTGACATCTTTATATCCTCTAAGCGCCCCAAGAACTGGCGACAGGACGGCATCCGCAAATTGAAATAATATCGCATAAACTAAGAAATGCATGATTAAATTGCTCAAAGCGGGATCGTTCGTATAAAAACCAGCAATAATATCGCGGAAGAAAAATAGGATTGCGCCATTAACACAGCCAATTAAAATTGCCGCAGCCATACCAATATGTCGATACTGTTTGGCATCTTTTAAGCGTTTCGCGCCGGTTTCGTAACCACCAAGAATGGTTAGCGTGGAAGCGACACTAAGCGGGAAAGCATAGAGCAGTGTGCAGACGCTATTTGCGGATTGGTGTGCCGCAATTGTCTCCGTCCCAAAGGCCCCCATTAAAATGGTTACCGCTGAGAAAATACTCGTTTCAAATAAAATTGTCAAACCATTTGGAACGCCAATGCCGATGATCTCTTTTATCTTGGAAAAACGCAGTGCCGTAAGCCCTTTGAAAACACCAAATTTTCGCAATCTAGTTTGTGTTTGAATCAAAATCACACTAACTAAAACAACGAGCCAATACGTAATCCCAGTCGCGTAACCACTACCAGCACCACCCATTTCTGGAAAGCCGAAGTTCCCAAAAATAAAGCAGTAATTTAAAAAGATATTAAATGGCACGGTACAAAGCGTAATCAGCATCGTCACCCGAGTCAGACCAAGCGAATCAATAAAAGAACGCAGAATCGCGGAAATAAAGAACGCGGGAATCCCGATACAAATGCCGTTCAAGAAATGACGGGCGATATCCGCGACTTCTGCCGTAACTGGCATGTGTGTCAAAATCATTGGAACGACCAAAAAATTAATAAGAATTAAAATAAATGCTAAAAATAAAGCAATATATAGGCCGTTATGCACCGTGTTTTTGACTTGTTTTTCTTTCTTTGCACCGATTAATTGGGCGATGATTGGCGTAATAGCCATCAGTAACCCAGAAAAAGCAGCATTCACCGGAGCCCAAAACGAGCTACCAATCGCTACACCAGCCAGTGCTTGATTCGAATAATTACCACTCATCGTCGTATCGAAAAACGTCATCGAGAAAAGCGTGAGTTGCGTAATGACTATCGGTGTGAAAATCGTTAGAAATTGTTTCCATTTTGCCCCATATGTGACTGTTTGTTGCAAGTAATCATCTCCTTTTTCCATCCATTCAGATTATAGCACAAATCCGGCGAACTGGCGGCGTAACAAAAAACTTTTCCTTTCGTATATGTACTATCTTTGTTATAATAAAGTTCTGTGGCAGGGGCAATACTCTGCGGGTTGGGAGAGGGACAATTTCATAATGAGGAAAAAGTATGCAGAAATTTTTCAACAAAGTATTTCGGCTGAACGAGCATAAAACCAATATCCGGACCGAATTTTTGGCTGGTATGATTGGCTTTTTTACGGTGGCATATATTATTGTCGTCAATAGCTCGATTTTAGCGGAGGCTGGAGTTCCTTATCAAGGAGCAGTCCTTGCGACGATTTTTATTTCGGCGTTTGGTTGTTTGATTATGGGATTTTGGGCAAATGCACCACTTATTCTAATGCCTGGGATGGGGATTAATGCGCTCTTTGCGTATACCCTTGTTCAAGGAATGGGACTAAGTTGGCAGGTTGCACTCGCTGCTGTCACGATGAGTGGCTTACTATTTATGATTCTTGCGTTTACACCACTTGCAGGAAAACTAAATGAAGCTATTCCGCTGATTTTAAAACAAGCGATTACGGTTGGGTTAGGTTTATTCTTAATCTTCCTAGGGCTTGAGAAAGGCGGAATCGTAACGCGCGGAAAACATGCCATTATTGCTGTTGGAGATTTAGGTGATCCATTCGTTTTAGCAACACTCGTGACACTTTTATTAACGATGATTTTAGTTATTCGGAAAATTCCAGGCGCTTTCTTATGGAGTTTAATAATCGGAACAATCGTTGGTGTGATGTTTGGTGTTGCCGGGAAAGCTGGAGGTGCTTCGATAAGCGTTGCGCCGTGGAGTGATGTGCTCTTTAAAGCTGATTTTTCCGGAATAGCGAGTGTTGGTTTCTGGAGCGCTGTCTTTACAATGACGATGGTGATTGTGTTTGAAACGGTTGGACTTACAAATGGACAAGTAAGACAGCTCAAGCAAACGGAAAAATTACCACGGATTTTAAAAGCTAGCTCACTGACAGCCTTTTTATCTGGCTTATTTGGTACAAGTCCAACGATCTCTGCACTTGAAAGTGGCTCGATGTTTGCGAGTGGAGCAAAAACTGGTTTAGCAACAATAACGACTGGCCTGTTCTTTATCGCATCCCTTTTCTTAATGCCAGTATTATCTTTTATTCCGAACAGTGCTATTGCGCCGATTTTAATTATTATCGGCATGTCGATGCTGCAAGAATTTAAAGAAATGGATTTATCGAATGCGGCAGAAACTTTTTCAGCACTACTGATTATTGTATTAATCCCGCTGACGTATAGTATTGCAGACGGAATTGCGGCTGGTTTTATCGCGTATCCCATTCTTCGTGCTTTCACGAAAAACGAGGAACGTACTTCACCAGTCATGTATGTAATTGCAGCTTTATTTTTGCTTCAATTTATCATACAATAACAAAGAAGGAATGCGCTCTTCTTATTTTAACAGAAGAGCGCGTACTTTTTATCTAACTGATGTGAAAAGAGGGTTCGGAAAATGTATTATTATCTAATCACCTTAGCAGTGATTGCGCTAGATCAATTGACTAAATGGATTGTTGTTCAAAATATGGAAATTGGACAGAAAATAGAAGTTATTCCTGGTTTCTTATACTGGACAAGCTACCGTAATGACGGAGCGGCTTGGAGTATTTTAGAAGGGCATATGTGGTTTTTCTATCTTATTACTGTTGTTGTTATTGGAATTATAATTTATATTATGCAAAAATATGCCAAAGGAAAGCGACTATTTTCCATTAGTTTAGCGTTTATTCTAGGTGGTGCGATTGGTAATTTTATCGACCGGGTCTTGCATCAAGAAGTAGTAGATTTTGTACAAACAGTATGGGGAAATTATTACTTCCCAATCTTTAATGTGGCAGATGCCTCGCTTTCAGTTGGTGTCGTACTAATGCTCGTGTATGTTTTTGTAGACGACCGCAAAACGAAAGGAATTAAATAATGCAGAATGAAACATTGATTATAGAAGAAAGCCACGCGCGCGAACGTGTGGACAAAGTGATTGCTGAAATGATGGGAAAAAGTCGTTCAGCAATACAACTCATGCTGAAAAACGGTGATATTACGGTTAATGGAGAACTTGCGAAGCCAAATTACAAAGTACAAGTTGGCGATGAAATTCATTACGAAGTGCGTGAACCAGAAGAACTAGAAGTTTTAGCAGAAGATATTCCACTAGATATATATTTTGAAGATAAAGATATGCTTGTTGTAAATAAACCTGAAGGAATGGTTGTTCATCCATCTGCGGGACATGCAAGTGGAACGCTCGTTAATGCTTTACTATTCCATTGTGATGATTTATCTGGAATTAACGGTAAAATTCGTCCAGGTATTGTTCACCGAATTGATAAAGATACATCTGGCTTATTAATGGTTGCCAAAAATGACCACGCCCATGAATCACTAGCCAAACAATTAAAAGACAAAACTTCGGATAGAGAATATATCGCACTTGTCCACGGTGATATTGTCCACCAAAAAGGAACAATCGAAGCGCCAATCGGCCGTGCCAAAGAAGATCGTCAAAAAATGGCAGTCGTACGCGATGGGAAAGAAGCGAGAACGCATTTTGAAGTATTAGAGCGCCTACCAGGTTACACATTAATTAATTGCAAACTAGACACTGGACGTACGCACCAAATCCGAGTTCATTTGAAATATATCGGTCATCCTTTAGCAGGAGATCCGAAATACGGACCTAAAAACACAATCAAGGGCAATGGCCAATTTCTCCATGCCGCAAAATTAGGATTTGATCATCCGACAACGAATGAACGAATGACATTTGAAGCGCCACTACCAAGTTCATTTGAAAAAGCTTTAAAATCATTACGTCAAGAAGAATATTAAAAAAAGAAGCAAGAACACCCTATTTATGGGCGTTTCTTGCTTCTTTTTCTTTCATAAGTGTTTTTGTTGCTTGGCGTAAGGTTGCAAATGTTTTAATACCGTGTTGTTCAGTTAGATTAGCTTGAACCATCACTTTGGCAGTTTGAGGTTGCATACCTGTAATAATTGGAGTGACGCCAACTAATTTAAGCGATGAGAAGAAATACTCAATGTACTTACCGATGTTAGGAGACTCTAATTGCACACCAGATAAATCAATAATTAAATAATTCACCGGTTGCTCACAAACTTCAAAAAGTGCTGTTTCAGTAATCTGTTTTGCTCGCTCATCGGTAATTTTTCCAATTAAAGGTAAAAGAAAAACATTTTCGGCAATCCAAATCAGTTTGGTTGATTCTTTAATAATTTGATTTTCTTTTTGCACAATCATTTGTTCGTTTGCATGGGTGTATCCTTCGATTAAGTTTTGTGTAAAACTACTAAATACCTGATGAAGCTTGATGCTAAATAAATATAATTCACGATAATTAGCAGATTTTGTTTTGATTTCTGATGCATAATCGAGCAAAAACTCTTCCAATAAGCGAATATGGAATAAAATACGAGAAATTCCGAGTGAAGTTATAAACTGAGCTTTCCCTAGCTCACGCGCGAAAGCATTCATTTTTCCTAAATCTTCAGTCATTCCAATAAACAAATTTTCTAAAACAAAGCCCGTTTCATCCATTAAACGATGATCATTTTTTAATGTGAAAATATATGGATCATCCACAGATACATAATATGTTAGCCAATCTTTCACGACCATTTCTTTCTGCTTTAATAAGCTATTCATTATGCCCATTGTATTCACCTCTTAAGTCCATGTTTTTAGCTATTTCAGCATAGCACATAGAGCAGTCAAATTGGACTAATTTCTGGTAAAAGGAAACTATTTCAAGCTGTTAATATGTAGAAAATGTGAAAACTTAAAAAAATACACAAAAAAAGAATCATCTTTTTGGTGATTCTTTCGCTTCTTGCTATAAAGATATCCTTTTTTTGTTTTCGTTTGTTTGGAACTTAAATCGATGAGTGCAAAGGGGCTACGCTTGATTTCAGGATTCAAATGACCTTCGCGTATGAGCTTTTGACGTTTCTTTTTTGCTTTAGATATAGCCATATGTTTGGCCTCCTTTATTTTATTATTAATAGTATAACATGTTTTTCTTTTTTTGATTGACAAGGAGAGTTCTATCAGTTAAGATAAGTCTAATGAAATAAAGTCCTTTAACATAGTCCAGAGAGGCTAAGAAGGTGACGATAATTTGACGGGTTAATTGTATACTCGTACGCGTTCCCTTGCTTACACTGGCAGAGGGTTATTTTTTTGCACAAAAGGAGAGATTTCGGATGCAAAAACAAGTAGTTGTCATGGACGAGGCGGCAATCAAACGTGCGCTCACTCGAGTAAGTTACGAAATCATCGAGCGGAATAAAGGCACAAAGAATTTAGCGCTTGTCGGTATTAAGACGCGTGGTATCTATCTTGCCGAGCGCTTGCATAAGCGGATACTTGAAATTGAGGGTATTGATGTGCCAGTTGGGGATATTGACATTACACTTTATCGCGATGATTTGTCTTTCAAAGATGATAAAACTCGCGAACCCGCTGTACATGGGACGAACATTCCATTTGATATTAATGGAAAGAAGGTCGTTCTTGTAGATGATGTGCTTTATACAGGTCGAACTGTGCGTGCCGCAATGGACGCATTAATGGATGTAGGTAGACCTGCGCAAATTCACCTTGCAGTGCTTGCTGATCGGGGTCATAGAGAGCTTCCAATCAGAGCAGACTACGTAGGGAAAAACATTCCAACCTCAGGGAACGAGCGAGTAGAAGTTCGCTTAACAGATGTGGATCATGCAGAAGATGCAGTTATTATTAACAAAAATGAATAACAATGTAACACTTTTTTAAAAGCAGTCCTGTGAGGCTGACAAAGAGTGATTAATTTCTATAGGGGATTATTCTATACTCTTTGTCGACACAGACAAGGGGTATTTTTTATGAAGAAAGAGGGAAGAAAATGACAGAAACGACAGAAACAGTGACAAAACCAGTACTAGATATACACGAAAGACCAAGCTTCAATAAATGGATTATTCTTAGCATCCAGCACCTTTTCACCATGTTTGGCTCTACTATCTTTGTGCCAAGTGTGACAGGGTTAAGTCCAGGAGTGGCGCTTGTATCTAGCGGGCTCGGGACACTTGCTTATCTTGGAATTACTCGCGGAAAAATACCCGCATATCTAGGTTCTTCCTTTACCTTTATTGCACCAATTACAGCATTACTTGCAGCCAAATCTGGCGGAGGTCCGGGCGCAGTTATGGTCGGAACTTTCTCCGTCGGTGTAGTATATGCGATTGTTTCTCTGATTGTTTACTACGCAGGTGTTGACTGGATTCAAAAGGTTTTACCACCAATTGTTGTTGGACCAGTAATCATGGTTATCGGTTTGTCACTTGCTCCAAGTGCAGCAGCGATGGCAATGGGAACGAACAATGGTAAATACAGTTTAGAAACTTTGGCAGTGGCAGTAATTACGCTCCTGGCAACCATAATCGCAATGATGTTTTTCAAAGGATTTATGGGCTTGATTCCGATTTTGTTTGGCTTCACAGTAGGTTACTTAACAAGTATGGCTTTCGGTATGGTAGATTACACGTTAATCAAAAATGCGTCTTTCTTCCAAATTCCAGATTTCAGCATTCCATTTGTTAATATCGACCCAGTAATTACCGTGACGGTTATTCTAAGTATGGCGCCACTTGCGTTTGTCACGATGGCGGAACATATGGGGCATCAATTACTACTTAATCGAATTACGAATAAAAACTTCTTTAAAGACCCAGGACTTCATCGTTCCTTACTTGCAGATGGTACGGCTTCGATTATCGCATCGTTAATCGGTGGACCACCTGTAACTACTTACGGTGAAAACATTGGAGTTCTGGCAATTACAAAAGTATACAGCGTGTTTGTTATCGGAGGAGCCGCAGTTTTCGCTATCCTCTTCGGATTTATCGGCTACATTAATGCAGTTATCACCTCGGTTCCAACAGCAGTTCTAGGCGGAATTTCCCTATTACTATTTGGGGTTATTGCAACAAGCGGACTTCGAATGATGATTGAAAATAAAATTGATCTAAGTGTTAATCGTAATATGATTATTGCTTCGGTTGTGCTAGTAGTCGGAATTGGCGGTTTGTTCATTCAAGCAGGAACATTCCAACTTTCAGGTATGGCGCTCGCAGCAGTTATCGGGATTATTTTAAACTTAGTCTTACCAGCCGAGCATAGATCAGCCTGACAGGACACACGACAAAAAACCTCTGCAGATAGAATACGCCAGAGGTTTTTCTATAAAATGAAGTAGAAAAGGTGGCGCTTTAAATGAAAAATTTGTTGTCAATGGAAGCATTAACCGTCCATGAAATCGAGCATTTATTAGAGCAGGCGGCACAGTTTAAACGCGGGAAAAAAGCGACTTTTAATGAACAGACTTTCGCGGTCAATATGTTTTTTGAACCAAGTACGAGAACACATACGAGTTTTGAAGTAGCGGAGAAAAAGTTAGGAGTCGAGGTGGTTTCCTTTGATGCTGCGAGCTCTAGCATGACCAAAGGGGAGACGCTCTACGACACTCTGCTCACCATGCAAGCAGTTGGAGTGAATGTGGCAGTAATCAGGCATTCAGAAGAAAACTATTACGAGGGTCTTGAAAACTTAGATATTGCTATTGTAAACGGCGGGGATGGCTGTGGGGAACATCCGAGCCAATCATTACTCGACTTATTTACGATAAAGGAGCAATTTGGTACTTTTCAAGGGTTGAAAGTAGCGATTGCTGGTGATATCAGGCACAGCCGAGTCGCCAATTCCAATATGAAAGTGCTAAAAAGACTTGGAGCGGAACTGTTTTTCTCGGGACCGAGAGAATGGTTTGACGAAAGTTGCTTAGCATATGGCACCTACTTGCCGGTCGATGAGATGGTAGAAAAAGTTGATGTGATGATGCTATTACGGGTACAACATGAGCGCCATAGTGGAACAGAGGCGTTTACGAAAGAAAGCTATCACGAAAAATTTGGTTTAACGATTGAGCGGGCGGCAAAGCTAAAAGCAGATGCGATTATTATGCACCCAAGTCCTGTAAACCGAGATGTGGAAATCGCTGATAGCTTAGTTGAAAGCGAAAAATCACGCATTGTTACGCAAATGACAAATGGCGTTTTTATAAGAATGGCCATTTTGGAAGCTATTTTAAAAGAACAGGAAATGAGGGCGAAATTATGTACGTATTAAAAAATGGGCAAGTATTAAACGCGTCAGGTGAACTGGAAAACAAAGATGTACTTATTCAAAACGGTAAAGTCAATTTGATTGCGGATTCCATTGAAGTAACAAGCGGCGAGGAATTTGATGCGACCGGGAAATTAATTGCCCCAGGTTTTATCGACGTCCATGTACATCTTCGTGAGCCGGGCGGGGAACATAAAGAAACCATTTTGACCGGAACACAAGCGGCGGCACGTGGTGGTTATACGACAATTTGCTCGATGCCAAATACAAAACCTGTTCCAGATTCCAAAGAAGTAATGGAAAATTTACAAGCAAAAATCAAAGAAACAGCGGAAGTTCGCGTATTGCCATATGCTTCGATTACGACAAGCCTCGGAACGGACGAATTAGTAGATTTCGAAGCTTTAAAAGAAGCCGGGGCATTTGCTTTCACCGATGATGGGGTGGGCGTGCAGCTAGCTGGAACTATGTACGAGGCGATGAAACGAGCGGCAGCACTAGATATGGCAATTGTGGCTCACTGTGAAGATAACTCACTTATATACGGTGGAGTTGTCCATGACGGGATTTTTGCTGAAAAAGAAGGACTTAAAGGCATTCCGAATATTGCTGAATCTGTCCAAATCGCACGTGACGTTTTACTAGCAGAAGCTGCAGGTTGTCATTATCATGTCTGTCATATTTCAACAAAAGAATCTGTTCGTGTTGTGCGAGATGCAAAACGGGCGGGAATTCGTGTCACTGCTGAAGTTTCACCACATCACTTAATTTTAGATGAAGAAGCTATTCCAGGAAATGATGGTAATTGGAAAATGAACCCCCCACTTCGCAGCAAAGAAGATCGGGCGGCACTTTTAGAAGGCTTACTGGATGGTACGATAGATTTTATCGCAACTGATCATGCTCCACACGCTGCGGAAGAAAAAAATGTACCGATGGAGCAAGCTGCTTTCGGAATTGTAGGTCTAGAAACAGCATTCCCATTACTATATACACATTTTGTTAAAACGAACGAATGGACATTAAAACAGCTAATCGACTGGATGACTGTGAAACCAGCGGAATGCTTTAAACTGCCATACGGGAAATTAGAAGAAGGCAGCGTAGCAGATATAGTCGTACTTGATTTAGAAAAAGAAGCGAATATTGACCCAGACACTTTTTATTCAAAAGGAAAAAACACACCATTTGTTGGAGAAACATGTATTGGTTGGCCAGTAGCCACGTTTGCAGAAGGAACGCTTGTATACAATGAGGGGGAAATTAAATGACAAAGCGAATTTTAATGCTAGAAGATGGCAATTATTTTATCGGTGATGCGATTGGTAGTGAAAAAGAAACCATTGGTGAGGTTGTCTTCAATACGGGAATGACAGGCTACCAAGAAACTATCACAGACCCTTCCTATTATGGTCAAATTATTACTTTTACGTATCCTCTCGTTGGAAATTATGGGGTAAACCGTGATGATTTTGAATCTATTAATCCTGCTGTGAAAGGGGTTGTGGTACGTGAAGCTGCAGAATTCGCTTCCAACTGGCGCAACCAAATTACATTAAATGAATTTTTGAAAGAAAAAGGCATTCCAGGTATCGCGGGAATTGATACACGTAAATTAACGAAACTAATTCGTAAAGAAGGCACACTAAAAGGTATTTTAGCAGCAGAAACAGCAGACAAAGAGGAACTGCTACACCACCTCCGTTCTGTTCGTTTGCCGGTCGATCAAGTACACGAAGTTTCCTCCGCTAAAGCATTTGCAAGCCCAGGAGATGGTAAACGGGTTGTACTTGTCGATTATGGTGTGAAAAGTTCGATTTTGCGAGAATTAAATAAACGTAATTGCTATGTGACGGTCGTTCCTTACAACACATCCGCCGAAGAAATTCTTGCAATGCACCCAGATGGCGTGATGTTATCCAATGGACCTGGGGACCCGAAAGATGTTCCAGAAGCATTAGAAATGATTCGCGGCATTCAAGGCAAACTGCCACTATTCGGAATTTGCTTAGGGCACCAATTGTTTGCACTTGCGAACGGAGCAGATACATTTAAACTGAAATTCGGGCATCGTGGCGCGAATCATCCGGTGAAAGAACTAGCCACTGGACGTGTTGATTTTACTGCACAAAACCACGGTTACGCAGTAGAAAAAGATTCACTTATTGGAACAGATTTAAAAGTAACACACATTGAATTAAATGATGAAACGGTAGAAGGGCTGGCACATAAAGAATATCCAGCCTATACAGTACAATATCACCCAGAAGCAAACCCAGGGCCAAGTGACGTCAACTACTTATTTGATGAATTTATGGAAATGATGAATGGGAAAGAGGAGGGTGAACTACATGCCTAAACGCGACGATATAAAAACAATTCTAGTAATCGGTTCTGGCCCAATTGTTATTGGACAGGCGGCAGAGTTTGATTATGCTGGAACACAAGCTTGCCTGAGTTTGAAAGAAGAAGGGTACCGGGTAGTTTTAGTGAACTCGAATCCAGCGACGATTATGACAGATGCAGAAATGGCAGATAAAGTTTACATTGAGCCAATAACCCTCGATTTTGTATCACGCATTATTCGAAAAGAACGCCCGGATGCCATTTTACCAACGCTTGGGGGACAAACGGGGTTGAATATGGCAATGGAACTTTCTGCTGCTGGAATCTTGGATGAATGTAACGTAGAAGTACTTGGGACGGATTTAACGGCGATTAAAAAAGCGGAAGACCGTGAAGCATTCCGAGACTTGATGAATGAGCTAGGAGAACCAGTGCCAGAAAGCGACATTATTCATAATTTGGACGAAGCTTATGCTTTTGTTGAACGTATCGGCTACCCAGTTATCGTTCGCCCAGCATATACGCTTGGTGGCTCGGGTGGCGGGATTTGCCACAATGGACAAGAATTAATTGAAACGGTGACAAGTGGTTTAAAACTGAGTCCAGTAACACAATGTTTACTAGAAAAAAGTATCGCTGGTTTTAAAGAAGTGGAATATGAAGTAATGCGTGATGCGAACAATAACGCAATGGTTGTTTGTAACATGGAAAATATTGACCCAGTCGGCATACATACAGGCGATTCGATTGTTGTCGCACCAAGCCAAACGCTTTCCGACCGCGAATACCAATTGTTGCGCGATGTGTCGTTGAAAATTATCCGCGCACTAGAAATTGAAGGTGGCTGTAACGTTCAGCTGGCACTCGATCCAGATAGTTATAACTATTACGTTATTGAAGTAAACCCACGTGTGAGTCGTTCCTCTGCGCTAGCTTCCAAAGCGACAGGCTACCCGATTGCCAAACTTGCAGCGAAAATCGCAGTTGGCTTAACACTTGATGAAGTGAGAAATCCAGTAACAGGAACAACTTTCGCCCACTTTGAACCAACGCTAGATTATGTTGTTGCGAAAATCCCACGCTTTGCTTTCGACAAATTTGAGCAAGCGGATCGTCGCCTTGGAACACAAATGAAAGCAACTGGTGAAGTCATGGCAATTGGCCGTTCATGGGAAGAAGCACTTCTAAAAGCAGTTCGCTCCCTAGAAATTGGTGCTGACCATTTGTTGCTTGAAGAAGCGGAAAATGCTGACGAAGCAACATTAGAACGCAAGATTTGCTTCCCAGAAGATGATCGTTTATTCTTCCTAGCAGCAGCTTTGCGCCGTGGTCAAACAATCGAACAACTCCACGAGAAAACTAAAATAGATTTATTCTTCTTATATAAATTAAGTAAAACAATCGAACTTGAAAATCGTATCAAAGAAAATCCGCAAAACCAAGAAATTTTGGCAGAAGCGAAACAGGCAGGTTTTTCTGACGCTTTCCTTGCAACTTGTTGGAATGTTGATGAACAAGCGATTTATGACTTAAGAAAAGCGCAAAATCTTTTCCCGGTTTACAAAATGGTTGATACATGTGCCGCAGAATTTGAATCGACAACACCCTATTTTTACAGCACATATGAAGAGGAAAATGAGTCTACACGATCAGCGAAAGAAAGCGTGATTGTACTCGGATCTGGACCGATTCGGATTGGGCAAGGGGTGGAATTCGACTATGCGACAGTGCATTCAGTGTGGGCCATTCAACAAGCGGGCTATGAAGCAATTATCATTAATAATAATCCAGAAACAGTTTCGACTGACTTTAGTATCTCGGACAAACTTTACTTTGAGCCTTTGACATTAGAGGATGTAATGCACGTCATTGAAATCGAACAACCATTAGGAGTTGTCGTGCAATTTGGCGGACAAACAGCGATTAATTTAGCAGACGGTCTAGCAAAACGCGGCGTGAAAATTCTAGGTACAAGTTTAGAAGATACCGACCGCGCGGAAAACCGTGATGCCTTTGAAAAAGCGCTAGAAATCTTACAAATCCCACAACCAGCTGGTAAAACAGCTACATCGGTAGAAGAAGCAATTACAGTAGCGACAGACATTGGCTATCCGGTTCTAGTACGTCCATCTTACGTACTTGGCGGCCGGGCAATGGAAATTGTGGAATCAGAAGAGGCGTTAAAACATTATATGACAAATGCGGTAAAAGTAAATCCAAAACACCCAGTTTTAGTAGACCGTTACGTAAGTGGGCAAGAAGTAGAAGTGGACGCAATCAGTGATGGTGTAAACGTCTTAATTCCAGGAATTATGGAGCACATCGAACGTGCTGGCGTCCATTCAGGAGACTCGATTGCGGTTTATCCAGCGCAACGTTTAAGCATTCAAGTGAAAAACACGATTGTCGATTATACAACGAGATTAGCAACTGGATTAAACATCATCGGGATGCTAAACATTCAATATGTCGTGGACGGCGAAGAAGTTTTTGTTATTGAAGTAAATCCGCGTTCAAGCCGGACGGCGCCATTTTTAAGTAAAATAACGGAAATTCCGATGGCGAATGTGGCGACAAGAGTGATTTTAGGAGAGAATTTAATCGACCTTGGTTACACGCCAGGGCTTGCCCCAGAAAAACAAGAAATTTTTGTTAAAGTGCCAGTGTTCTCTTTCGCGAAATTGCGTAGTGTTGATACATCGCTAGGACCTGAAATGAAATCAACTGGTGAAGTTATGGGTAAAGATGTGACACTTGAAAAAGCACTCTATAAAGGTTTTGTTGCGAGCGGGACAACGATGCATGACTATGGAACCGTACTTTTAACTGTAGCTGACCGCGATAAAGAAGAAGCAGTAGAACTAGCGAAGCGATTTAATCGCATAGGCTTTACCATCATGGCAACCAAAGGAACGGCAAGCACATTAGAAGAAGCAAGCATTCCAGTGTCACAAGTGAAAAAAATTGGTGAGAATCAAGAAACGTTAATTGATTACATCCGAAATGGACAAGTTACGCTCGTAGTAAACACCTTAACAACAGGTAAACGTCCAGAACGTGATGGCTTCCAAATTCGTCGCGAATCTGTCGAAAATGGCATTCCAGTTTGTACATCACTTGATACAGCAGAAGCAATCTTACGTGTACTTGAATCACGCTCTTTTGAACTCGAATCGATGAATGCCAGCGAAGTAAAACAACCGAAATCACGTGTATAAATAGAAGAAACGGGGTGGAACCGTGTTACAGACGGAAATGAAAGTCATTCAGCAAACCGAAATTGCAGATAAAGTATACGAACTAATTTTAACAGGGGAATGTGTAGCAGACATGTCGCCGGGACAGTTTTTAATGCTGAAACCGAGTCGTTCTGATTTACTTATGAGACGACCGATAAGTATTTGTTCTTACGATAAAACCGCAAAGACATGCATTCTGTTGTACCGGGTAGAGGGTGATGGGACAAGAGATTTCAGTAAACTTTCAGAAGGGGATACTATCGATGTGTTAGGTCCGCTTGGAAGGGGCTTCGATATTGATACTACTCCCGCGCCAAAAACCGCTCTTTTAATCGGCGGCGGAATCGGTGTCCCTCCCATGTACCAGCTCGGCAAAGAGTTAGCTGAAAAAGGCGTACAAGTCATGTTTGTAAATGGGTTCCAATCGGCGAAAGATAGTTTTTATGCACAAGAAATGGCGGAGTATGGCACGGTGCATATTGCGACAGTGGATGGTTCGCTTGGAACACAGGGTTTCGTCACAGATATTACGAAAAATTTCCCAGAAGAACCAGATGTCATCTACAGTTGCGGACCAAAAGCGATGCTCCAAGCAGTGAAAGCTAGTTTTCCAGAAACGAAAACGTATCTTTCATTAGAAGAACGAATGGCTTGTGGCATCGGTGCTTGTTACGCTTGTGTTTGTCCAAAAACGGATGATACGAACAAGCAATTTAAAGTGTGCGAAGATGGTCCAGTTTTTCGTGCGGATGAGGTGAAGTTATGAACCGATTAGCTGTAGAAATTCCCGGATTATCGCTCAAAAATCCGATTATGCCAGCATCAGGATGTTTTGGCTTCGGACAAGAATATAGCAAATACTATGATTTAAATGAACTTGGAGCGATTATGGCCAAAGCCGTGACGCCAGAACCTAGACTCGGAAATCCCACTCCGCGAGTAGCGGAAACCGCAAGCGGAATGCTGAATGCAATTGGCTTACAAAATCCAGGTCTTGAACATGTTTTAGCGCATGAGCTCCCATTTTTAGAACAATTTGAAACGCCGATTATCGCTAATGTGGCGGGTGCAACGGAGGATGACTATGTCCAAGTCTGCGCCCGAATTGGGGAATCAAAAGCAGTGAAAGCAATCGAACTCAATATTTCCTGCCCCAATGTGAAACACGGGGGTATCGCATTCGGAACAGACCCGGAAGTTGCGCACCGTTTAACGAAAGCCGTGAAAAATGTCGCAAGTGTCCCTGTTTATGTAAAACTATCACCGAATGTAGCGGATATTGTTTCCATCGCGCAAGCAATTGAAGCGGCTGGTGCAGATGGACTGACGATGATTAACACCTTACTTGGCATGCGTATTGATTTAAAAACAAGAAAACCAATCATCGCAAATGGAACAGGTGGTCTTTCTGGTCCAGCGATTAAACCTGTAGCTATCCGGATGATTCACCAAGTCCGCGCGGTAAGTAACATCCCTATCATTGGCATGGGTGGTGTGCAAACAGTAGATGACGTACTAGAATTCTTAATTGCCGGAGCAGATGCAGTCGCAGTAGGCACGATGAATTTTACCGATCCATTTATTTGTCAGAAATTAATTTCCGAATTACCAAAGCGAATGGATGCACTCGGTATTTCTTCCCTACAAGATCTTAAAAAGGAGCGAACAAATCAATGAATAAACCAATTATCGCGCTAGATTTCCAGACTTACGAAGAAGTAGAGACCTTTTTAGCCAAATTTTCAGGAGAAACGCTATCCGTGAAAGTTGGCATGGAACTTTTTTATAGCAACGGTCCAGTCATTGTTGAAAAAATAAAGCAACAAAATCATGAAATCTTCTTAGATTTAAAACTGCATGACATCCCGAACACTGTCAAAAGTGCAATGATTGGCTTGGCAAAACTAGGCGTTGATATGGTTAATGTACACGCGGCTGGTGGGAAGAAAATGATGGAAGCTGCCAAGGAAGGTCTGGAAATAGGTTCTCCAAGTGGCAAACGTCCAAAAATTATCGCCGTAACACAACTGACAAGTACAAGTGAGACAGACATGCAAACGGAACAATTAATAAAAACAAGTCTGCTTGAATCCGTCATGCATTATAGCAATTTATCGAAACAAGCTGGTTTAGACGGTGTCGTTTGCTCCGCGCTAGAAGCAGAAGATATTAAACAACAAAATGGCGCTGATTTTTTACGTGTAACACCAGGCATCCGACTGGCAAGTGACACGGCAGACGATCAAATTCGTGTCGTAACACCAGAAAAAGCACGTTTGATTGGCTCGTCAAACATTGTCGTTGGTCGTTCCATCACGCGCGCAAACGACCCGGTAGCAGCGTATAATCAAGTTTTAAAGGAGTGGAATGCATGAGCATCGAAAAACAAGTAGCTGAGCAATTATTAGAAATTAAAGCTGTATTTTTAAAACCAAATGAGCCTTTCACTTGGGCATCTGGAATTAAATCCCCTATATACTGCGACAATCGCCTAACGCTAGGCTTTCCAAAAGTCCGTCAGTTTATCGCCAAGTCATTAGCCGAAAAAATCAAGCAAACATTTGGTGAAGTAGATGTTGTTGCAGGCACCGCGACTGCGGGGATTCCACATGCTGCATGGGTGAGTGATTTACTAGACTTACCAATGGTCTACGTCCGATCAAAAGCTAAAGAACACGGCAAAGGGAATCAAATTGAAGGACCAATTTCTAAAGGGCAAAAAGTAGTGGTAATTGAAGATTTGATTTCGACTGGTGGAAGTTCATTAAAAGCAGTGGAAGCGTTGGAAGAAGCTGGAGCGGAAGTAGTTGGAATCGCGGCCATCTTTACATATGGACTTGCTAAAGGAAAACAATTGCTAGAAGAATCTGGTACAAAACTAGTAACATTAACGAACTACGATGAGCTAATTGAAGTAGCTTTAAATGAAAATTACGTGACTGGTGAAGATATGGAAACATTAAAAGAATGGAAGAAAAACCCAGAAAAATGGGGTAAATAGAAAGAAGCTCACCTTTGTTACGGGTGAGCTTCTTTTTCGATTAATATACTTTATAACTTTCACCAGTTTGTGCACCAAAGACGCTTTTTTCAAACGCACGAGCGACTTTTGCAGCTGGAACGGGAACGAAACCTTGGAAAAATGATTCTAGTTTGTCCCAAGATTCTTCTAATACATTCGGACTCACTGTATTAATCCGAATTCCACGCGGCATTTCAATCGCAGCAGATTTTGCGAAAGCTGTAACCGCGCCATTTGCCATCGCAGCAGAAGCCCCTTGGACGATTGGATCTTCCATCATAATCCCAGTAGTAAGGGTGAAGCTTCCTTTATCATTCAATGAGTCAATGCCCAGTAAAACTAAATTAATTTGACCACCTAATTTACTACTAATTGTTACCGCATTTTTCTCAGGAGTTAATTCTGTTAAAGGAGAAAAAGTGGCGCTTCCAGTGGCTGAAACAATCGCGTCTACTTTTCCGACCTGTTCGTACATTTTTTTGATACTATCAATACTCGTAATATCCACCGTCACATCACCACTATGTCTACCAGCAGTAATCACTTCGGCTTTTTTCTCCAAACGATCTTTCACCGCAGATCCAAGTGTACCAGAAGCCCCAATTAATAAAATTTTCATTCCTCTATCATCCTTCCAATAAAAAAGTAAAGTCAGTACACATCTACCCTAAAATTAGAAAGAAAAAACGGCTCCACGAAGGAACCGTTAATTTTTTAACTCTAAAACGAGCTTTTCATCAGGTGTAACGAAATAAGTCGTTTGGTTATCATAAATGACATAACCAGGCTTGGCACCATTTGGTTTTTTCACGTGTTTTACAAGCGTGCCGTCGACGGGGACTGTTGCTGAAAGGCGCGCTTTCGAATAATAGGCGGCAATCATTGCGGCTTCTGTAATCGATGTCTCATCTGGATTATTCGATTGAATCACCACATGCGAACCAGGCAAATCTTTCACGTGGAACCAGTATTCATTATTCCTAGCTAATTTATTCGTTAAATAATCATTTTGTTTATTATTTTTTCCGACTAAAATCGTTAAGCCGGTCGAAGAAGTATATTTTTCTGGAGCAGGTAAAGTCGCTTTTTTACGGCTGCCTTTTTTCTGTTTGTAACGAAGATAGCCTTGTTCAGCGAGTTCTTGGCGGATTTCTTCCACATCTTGCGGGCCGGACGTTTCTAGTTGGGATTCCACAGATTCTAGGTAAGTGATTTCTTCTTTTGTGAGTGCGATTTGCTCTTTCACTACTTCGACGGCATTACGCAGTTTTTGGTAACGGCTAAAGTAACTTTGGGCATTGGCGGATGGTGTTTTTCTAGTATCAAGCGGAATCGTCATTTTCTTCATATCATCGTAAAAGTTTTCGACGGTAATTTCTTCCATCCCACGTTCCATTAAATGCAGGTTGGCAGTTAGAAGTTCGCCTTGGATACGATAAACATCTGCTTTTTCTGTTTCGAGTAAAGTATTTTCGAGTTTTTCGATTTTCAGTCTACTGCGAGCCAGTTCATTAGATAATAGTTTTTCCAAATCATGCGCGAATTGGTGAACGCGATCACGACGCGCTTTACCGATATAAAAATGGTCTAGAAGAGTACTCAAGTTGGCGAATTCCGTAATCTCCGCATCGACATGACGGAGCGAGAAGAAATAGTAATCTTCTTTATTTTGGATGCGCCACTCGTTTGGAACAGCGGCACTTCCTAGATGGTCGTTCACAAGTCCCATTACTTCAAAAAAGGCAGCGACAAGCGAATCTGCCGTTAAGTTTCCAGCGCGAAACACAATTTCACGAGCAAGCAAAGGGCTGAATCCCGCAAAGTTTTGAACGAGTTGTTTATCAATTCGACCTGCTGAGAAATCCAGTCTATCCAGAATCTGCTCCGAAGTAACCTCGAATGGATTCAGTTTATCCGTTGCTGGTGGTAAAACATACGTCGCTCCCGGCAAAAGTGTTCGGTAGCTATTTTGCGCTGGGGAAACGTGTTTAATACAATCAACAATCACGTTTTTCGCACGGTCAACAAGGGTGATATTACTATGCCGTCCCATAATTTCTACAAATAAATCACAAAAACGGTTTTCGCCGATGTCATCTTTGCCACGAATACTAAATTGTAAAATCCGTTCATTAGGAAGTTGCGTAATCGACTCAATAATTGCACCTTCTAAATATTTCCGCAGTAACATACAAAACATCGGCGGTGTTGCTGGGTTTTCAGGAATATCATCTGTCCACTGAATGCGCGCATAGCTAGGATGCGAGGAAATAAGTAGACGTTTATTTTCACGGTTTTTTCGAATATATAAAACAAGTTCATGCGAAAACGGTTGGTGGATCTTCATAATGCGACCACTTTCTCCGTGCTCGGCAAGTTCTTCGGTCATTGCTTTTAAAAACATTGCATCAAACGCCATTAGTTATTCATTCCTTTGTGAGTTAGTTACTTTCTATTTTAACATACATTCCGAAAATGTATTGTATGCAAGGAGTAGCTTTGGTATAATAAGAAGTCAGAACAAATTTCAAGTAATCTTAGAGGGAACTTTAAGTTATGAAAGGTGTCTTGCCAAATGGTGAAAAGCATGACGGGATTTGGGCGTGCCACAAAAGAATTTGAAGCGTTCAAAGTAACCATTGAATTAAAAGCAGTCAACCACCGCTACTCCGAATTCCTTTTTCGGATGCCAAAGCAACTCGCTTATTTAGAAGGGAAATTAAAAAAAACTATAAGTAAGCAAATCAAACGTGGTAGAATTGAAGTTTTCTTTTCCATCACGGGAGAGCAAATCGCAAAACGTGAACTACATATTGACTGGGACCTCGCAGACAGCTATTACCGTTTTATCAAACAAGCAAGCGCTAGATATGAATTACAAGAATTACCAACTATGGGTGATTTACTGCAAGAACAAGCCTATCTTTCTATTGAGGAAGAAGTGGAAGCAAGTAGCGAACTAGAGCGATTAGTTTTAGAAACACTAGCTCGCGCAACCGAGCGACTGGATGAGATGAGAAGTATGGAAGGAGCAGAACTGCTGCTTTATTTCAAACAACATCTCGCCGCACTTGAGAATAGCTTGGAGATCATCCAAGCTGAAATTCCAAATACAGAAAAACATTATCAAGAAAAAATCGAAACACGTTTACAAAACGTTGTAGGCGACCAATTTGATCCAAGTATCGTTCTTACCGAAGTCGCAATGCTACTTGAAAAGGCAGATATTAACGAAGAAGTCGAACGAACAAAGAGCCATTTAAAGCAATTTTATGGTATTATTTTACTCGAAGAACCAATCGGACGAAAGCTAGATTTTCTGATTCAAGAGATGAACCGCGAAGTCAACACGATTGGCTCCAAAGCTAGTTCTCTAAAAATCACTGAACAAGTGGTAGAAATGAAAACAACGCTTGAAAAAATTCGAGAACAAGTGCAAAATGTGGAATGATATGCAGGAGGGGAAATGATGACAGAAAGAGGACTGTTAATTGTACTTTCAGGTCCATCTGGAGTAGGTAAAGGAACTGTTCGGGAAGCTGTTTTTAAAGATCCGGAAACAAGTTTTGATTATTCTATTTCTATGACAACGCGTCTTCCGCGTGAAGGCGAACAAGACGGGGTCGATTATTATTTTCGTTCAAGAGAAGTTTTTGAACAAGCTATCAAAGACGGAAAAATGTTAGAATATGCAGAGTACGTCGGTAATTATTACGGCACTCCGCTTGAATATGTCGAGGAAAAACTTGCCGCAGGAGTGGATATTTTTCTCGAAATTGAAGTGCAAGGAGCAATGCAAGTTCGAAAAGCGATGCCAGAAGGAATTTTCATTTTCTTAACGCCACCAGATTTATCCGAACTAAAAAACCGGATTATCGGTCGCGGCACAGAATCGATGGAAGTTGTCGAGGAACGCATGGAAACAGCTAAGAAAGAAATCGAAATGATGGCGTCTTATGATTATGCTGTGGTGAATGATGTTGTAGCAAACGCCGTACAAAAAATCAAAGGCATCGTCGAAACAGAACACTTAAAAACTGAGCGAGTAATTCATCGCTACAAAAAAATGTTGGAGGGATTACAATGATGTTATATCCATCAATTGATAATTTATTGTTAAAAATCGACTCAAAATATTCGCTAGTTACAGTGGCTGCTAAACGCGCACGCTACATGCAACTGGAAAATGATAAAGGCGTATTGCCGAGCTACCAATCCGACAAATTTGTTGGGAAAGCGTTAGAAGAAATTCACGCTGGAAAATTAGTTTTACAAAACGATGATAAATAAGCTTAACTGCTCCGCTTTCCTGCGGAGCTTTTTTGTTAGCCACAAGTGCAATAAAAATAAGCTGAAATCTAGTTTCTTCATGGTTTTGTCCTGTCTTAATTTAAGGTATAATAGAATTAATGATTTTTTATATTAAAAATGAGGTGACTTATCAATGCAAGGAAAAAATATCTTACTCGCAGTGTCCGGTGGCATTGCTGTTTATAAAGCAGTCGCACTTACAAGTAAATTAACGCAAGCGGGTGCAAACGTTAAAGTAATGATGACAGCACATGCACAAGAATTTGTTCCACCGCTTTCGTTCCAAGTATTATCTAAAAATGATGTATACACAGATACATTTGACGAAAAAAAATCAAGTGTAGTCGCACATATTGATTTAGCCGATTGGGCCGATTTAGTAATCGTTGCACCTGCAACTGCAAATGTGATTGGTAAAATGGCAAATGGCATCGCGGATGATATGGTAACGACAACCATTCTTGCAACAGAGGCACCAGTTTGGGTAGCACCAGCAATGAATGTCCACATGATTCAGCATCCAGCAGTTATTCGGAATATTAATCGATTATACGCAGACGGTGTCCGTTTTATCGAGCCAGAAGAAGGTTACTTAGCTTGTGGCTACGTTGGTCGCGGTCGTCTTGAAGAACCAGAAAAAATCGTTCTTCGTATTGCTGAATTTTTTCAAGAAGATAAAAACCTCCTTCAAGGGAAAAATGTGCTAGTAACAGCCGGCGCAACTCGCGAAAAATTAGATCCAGTACGCTATTTCACCAACCATTCAACTGGGAAAATGGGCTTTAGCATAGCAGAATCTGCGGCGCGTCACGGTGCGAATGTTACACTAATTACTACAAGTAAGGCACTTCCCGTACCGCATGGAGTAGAAGCAATCTATGTCGAATCGGCAGAGGAAATGCATCAAGCTGTGAATGAACGTAAAGTGTCACAAGATATTTTTGTGATGACCGCAGCAGTTGCCGATTACACGCCAGCGCAAGTCTCAGACCAAAAGATTAAAAAACAACCTGGTGATTTTACAATAGCAATGAAACGAACCAAAGATATTTTACTCGAAATCGGTCAACATAAAACTTCGGAGCAAGTCGTGATTGGCTTTGCCGCTGAAACAGAAAATGTAGAAGCAAACGCACGTAAAAAACTAACCTCCAAAAATGCCGATATGATTGTTGCCAACAATATTAGTGAGGCCGGAGCAGGCTTTTCCGGTGACACGAATATCGTGACATTTTACCGGAAAGATGGTTCCAGTGAAGCGTTACCGATACTAGACAAAAAAGAAGTTGCTGAACATATCATCAAAGAAGCCGCTAACTTTTTAAGGAAGTGAACGAATGATTAATATTGCGAAAGTAATTGTGGACGTTCCAGCCATGCAAGTGGATCGTCCATTTGACTACTATATTCCAGAAGATTTAGAAGAACTTATTCGTCCAGGTATGCGAGTAAGTGTCCCATTTGGAAATCGTAAAATACAAGGATTTGTCATTGCTCTTGGAGAAACAGAAGAAAATCCCAAATTAAAAGGCATTGACGGGGTGATGGATTTAGCCCCCGTTTTAAATGAAGAATTGATGGAGCTAGGCGATTGGTTAGCAGAAGATACGCTGAGTTTCCGGGTGTCTGCTTACCAAGCCATGTTACCAGCCGCGCTACGAGCAAAATATGAAAAATATTTTTTGCGCTTAGATGAGGAAAACGAAGAACTAGAACAGCTATTTGAAGGTTATGAAACGCTTGATTGGAAAGTAGCCGAAGCACGTGGTTTGCTCAAACAAATTGGCAAATGGGTGCGAGAAGGCAGCGTCGAAGTTGTCTACCAAGTGAAAAATAAAATCACCAACAAAAAAGTTCGCGTTGTGAGCTGCCTAAAAGCACCACACCAACTAGCTGAAATAATAGAAGATATGCCGAAAAATGCCAAAGCACAATCACGTGTACTCGCATTTTTTCAAGCTCTTGAAGGCAACGAAATTACAGCAGCCGAGTTAAAAAAACAAGCGGAAACAACTGATGCAACGATTAAAAAATTAGTTGATTTAGGGATGCTTTCCATTCAAGAAAAAATTATTTCGCGGGATCCCTATGAAAACCACCAATTTGAAAAAAGTGAATCGCTTCAGTTATTACCAGATCAACAAACAGCTTGTAAGAAAATCACCGCAGCAACTGGTCAAGAAACATTCCTAATACACGGGGTTACCGGAAGCGGAAAAACCGAAATCTATTTACAAACTATCGAAGCAAAATTAAAAGAAGGCAAAGAAGCCATCGTTTTAGTACCAGAAATTTCCCTTACTCCGCAAATGGTAGAGAGATTCAAAAGTCGTTTTGGAAGCGAGGTAGCGGTACTGCACAGTGCACTTTCTTCCGGTGAAAAATACGACGAATGGCGTAAAATTGAACGTAAAGAAGCGCGCGTTGTCGTTGGGGCTCGCTCCGCCGTATTTGCACCGTTTGAAAATCTCGGCATTATTATTATCGACGAAGAGCACGAAGCGAGTTACAAACAAGAAGATAATCCGCGTTACCACGCAAGAGATGTAGCCATTTGGCGTGCAACAAAATATCAATGTCCAGTAGTTCTCGGAAGCGCCACGCCGTCCCTTGAATCTTTTGCTAGAGCGAAGAAGGGCGTGTATACGTTAATCGAACTTCCTAGCCGGGTTAATGATCGGGCGATGCCAGAAGTGAGCGTTGTCGACATGCGCGAAGAATTACGCAAAGAAAACCGCACCGAATTTTCGACTGAATTGCTAGAAAAAATCAAAGATCGAATTGCCAAAAAAGAACAAACGGTTTTAATGCTAAATCGCCGTGGCTACTCCTCCTTTGTGATGTGCCGTGATTGTGGTTATGTTGTGGAATGTCCGAACTGCGATATTTCGCTCACCTATCACCAATCGAGCAACCAAATGAAATGCCATTACTGCGGACATGAAGAACGTGTTCCGCAAAAATGTCCGAGCTGCGAGGGCGAGCATATTCGTTATTTTGGCACAGGTACACAAAAAGTAGAAGAAAGTCTAACCAAATTAATTCCAGAAGCGCGCGTCATCCGGATGGACGTTGATACAACTAGAACAAAAGGTGCCCATGAAAAATTACTCAAAAGCTTCCGCAATCACGAAGCCGATATTTTACTTGGAACACAAATGATTGCTAAAGGACTAGATTTTCCAGATATTACTTTAGTAGGCGTATTGAATGCTGACACAATGCTTCATTTACCAGACTTTCGCGCTTCGGAACGAACTTTCCAGCTCCTCACTCAAGTAAGCGGGAGAGCAGGTCGACATGAGCGGACAGGGGAAGTCATCGTTCAAAGCTATAACCCAGAACATTACAGTATTGAATTCGCCAAAAAACATGATTTCATCGGTTTTTATAACCACGAAATGCAACTGCGGAAAATGGGTTCATACCCGCCATTTTATTACTTAACAATGATTAATGTCAGCGATGAAAATGAAATGAAAGCGATTCGAACCATTCAAGAAATGGCCCAGTTCTTACGAGGGAAGCTCGGCCCAGACGCCGTGATTCTGGGCCCTGTTCCTAGTACAATCACTAGAATTAAAAATAAATATCGCTACCAGTGCATCATTAAATATAAAATCGAACCAAACTTAAAAAAAGAACTAAAAACATTAATTACCCATTATCAAAAAGACCAACAAAAAGGTCTAACAATAACTATTGACGTACAGCCTTACGTACTAATGTAAAAGGAGCAAACCAATGACTAAAATTATTTTTATGGGAACGCCAGAATTTTCTGTCCCTGTTTTAACGCAATTAGCCAGCACATATGATGTAGTTGCAGTTGTGACACAGCCAGATCGCCCAGTTGGACGCAAACGAGTTTTAACACCACCGCCAGTAAAAAAAGCTGCTTTAGAACTAGCTATTCCAGTCTACCAACCAGAAAAATTACGGACATCTAGCGAATTAGAAGAACTAATTGCCCTAGAAGCCGACCTGCTTGTAACAGCAGCTTACGGACAAATTTTACCAAATAGTTTACTTGAATCACCAAAGCATGGCGCGATTAATGTGCATGCATCTCTTTTGCCGGAGTATCGCGGGGGTGCTCCTGTACACTACGCGCTGCTTGACGGGAAAACGGAGACAGGCGTTACCATTATGTATATGGTAGAGAAATTGGATGCTGGGGATATGATTAGCCAGCGTAAAATCCCCATCACAGATGAAGATAATACTGGCACAATGTTTGATAAATTAAGCATATTAGGCGCAGAATTATTGATGGATACATTACCCGACTTTTTAGCAGGAAAAATAACTGCTACTCCACAAGACCCTGAAAAGGTGACCTTTGCACGCAATATTTCTAGAGAACAAGAAAAAATCGACTGGACAAAACCAGGGCGTACTATCTTTAATCAAATTCGGGGATTATCTCCTTGGCCAGTGGCTTATACAACACTGGAAGAAAAACCATTTAAAATATGGGAAGCTACTTATGAAGATACAAAAGAGGGCGGCGAACCAGGTGCCATTTTAGCAGATAAAACAACGCTTAAAATCGTAGCAGGCGACGGCACGCTCATCGTACCAACAGTAATCCAACCAGCAGGAAAACCGAAGATGGATGTTCACTCATTCATGACCGGAGCTGGCAGAAATTTAAGCAAGACGACAAGGTTTGGTGAATAAATGAAAAAACAAAAAACAGTTCGTGCGATTGCATTAGAACTCATCATTAAAATCGAAAATAATCAATCATACAGCCACTTATTAATTAATGACGCATTAAAAAAACAAAAGCTAAATCCGCTTGATAAAGGCCTTTTGACTGAACTAGTATACGGTACAACGCAACGTAAAATTACACTTGATTACTACTTAGCACCATTTTTAAATAAAGAACCCGACAACTGGGTGAAAAACCTACTAAGAATGTCCGTCTATCAATTAACCTATTTAGATAAAGTTCCTGAACACGCGATTTTAAATGAAGCAGGGGATATTGCGAAAAATATGGGGCACCAAGGTGTAACTAAATTCGTCAACGGGGTGCTGCGTAATGTTATCCGAAAAGGAGTACCAAGTATAGATGCAATCAAAGACCCTGTGCAAAAAATCGCTGTTGAGACAAGTCTGCCAGAATGGTTAGCAAAAAGGTGGGCAGATCAATATGGCATCGAACAACTGCGCGAAATTGGTCTCGCTTTCTTAGTCGCACCGCACCAAAGTATCCGCGTCAACCAAACAGAAATTCCTACTGAACAACTTATTAAAGAGCTAAATGACCAAGGAATTACCGTGACACGTAATGAATTTATTGAGGAAGCATTACTTGTTGAAAAAGGGTCTGTAGCAGAAACCAAAGCATATAAAGACGGTAAATGTAGCATCCAAGACGAAAGCTCAATGCTTGCAGCTTATGCGCTTCAACTAGAAGACAATTTGACCGTATTAGATGCTTGTGCGGCTCCGGGCGGGAAAACAACCCATATCGCGGAGAAAATGCATGGCACGGGTATGGTTCATGCGCTTGATATTCACGAAAAGAAAACCAAACTAATTGATGAGGCCGCCAAACGATTGCAGCTACTCAATATTCGTACGGCACATTTAGATGCAAGAACAGCGAGTACTATGTTTGAGCCAGAAACATTTGACCGTATTTTAGTGGATGCTCCGTGCTCCGGCTTTGGTGTTCTTCGCAGAAAACCAGACATCAAATATGCGAAAACAGAAAAAGATATCCACAAATTAGCAGAAATTCAATTAGCGATTTTAGATGATGTTAGCCAATTAGTAAAAGAAAATGGTATATTAGTTTATAGTACTTGTACCATTGACAAGGAAGAAAATGAAACGGTTCTTCGCGCTTTCTTAGAAAAACATCCAGATTTTACACTAGAACCAGTAGTACTCCCTGAAAAATTGGCGCAAATCAAGAAGGACGATTTTATTCAACTTTTACCAACAGATATTGGAAGCGATGGTTTCTTCGTTTCTAGCCTTAGAAAAGTGAAGTCCTGAAAAATAGTGAGGTGCTTTTAAAATGCATGCAGAATTTAGAACAGATAGAGGCAGAATAAGACATCATAATGAAGACAACGGCGGCGTTTTTGAAAATAAAGATAACCAGCCGATTGTCATTGTTGCAGATGGCATGGGCGGTCACCGGGCAGGAGACGTGGCGAGCGAAATGGCTGTTCGTCTACTAAGCGACGCATGGAAAGAAACGACCGCGCTTTTGACAGCAGAAGAAATTGAAACTTGGTTGCGAAAAACAATCCAAGAAGTCAATAAAGAAATTGTCCTTTATGCGGAAAGTGAAATGGATCTAAATGGTATGGGAACAACACTTGTTGCCGCTATTATGGCGCAGTCACAAGTCGTTATCGCCAACGTAGGAGACAGCCGTGGTTATTTACTTCAAAATCACGTTTTACGTCAACTAACCGAAGATCATTCGCTTGTACATGAACTCCTTCGAACAGGTGAAATCAGCAAAGAAGATGCTATGAACCATCCTCGCAAAAATATTCTTTTACGCGCACTTGGCGTAGAAGGAAAAGTGGAAGTAGATACATTTGTTGTCCCTTTTCAAACGAGCGATACGTTATTACTTTGTTCCGACGGTTTAACGAATATGGTTCCAGAAACAGAAATGGAAGAAATTTTAAAAAGTAAACGAACTCTTTCGGAAAAAGCAGATGTATTCATTACAAAAGCTAATTCTTATGGGGGAGAAGATAATATTACTGTGCTGTTAGTCGAACGAGATCTGACGCAGAAAGGGAGGGATGCTTCATGATGATTGGTAAGCGATTAAGCGATCGATATAAGATTTTACATGCAATAGGCGGCGGCGGAATGGCCAATGTGTACTTGGCGCATGATATTATTCTTGATAGAGATGTTGCAGTAAAAATTTTACGAATCGATTTAGCAGATGAAAGCAACCTTATTCGTCGGTTCCAACGAGAAGCTCAATCAGCAACAAGTCTCGTTCACCCTAATATTGTTAGTGTGTACGATGTTGGTGAAGAAAATGATTTACACTATATTGTAATGGAACATGTAGATGGGATGGATTTAAAACAGTACATTCACGAAAATCATCCAATCAGTTATGAAAAAGCAGTAGATATTATGCTGCAAATCGTTTCTGCGGTAGCAATCGCCCATCAACATCACATTATCCACCGTGACTTAAAACCGCAAAATATTTTAATTGATCATGATGGTGTCGTGAAGATTACAGATTTTGGTATTGCAATGGCACTTTCAGAAACATCTATTACACAAACGAATTCTTTACTAGGTTCGGTGCATTACTTATCCCCAGAACAAGCACGTGGTGGAATGGCTACTCAAAAATCAGACATCTATTCACTAGGAATCGTGCTATATGAACTATTAACTGGAAAAGTTCCTTTCGACGGTGAGTCTGCAGTTTCTATTGCTATTAAGCATTTGCAAGCGGATATTCCATCTGCAAGAGCGCAAAATCCAGAAATTCCTCAAAGCTTAGAAAATATTATCATTAAAGCAACGGCGAAAGATCCATTTTTACGTTACCAAAACGCGGAAGAAATGGAAAAAGACTTGCAAACTTGTTTAAATAAAGACCGTTTGAACGAGCCAAAATATGTTTTCCCAACAGATGATGGTGATACAAAAGCAATTCCAATCATCGCAACAAAAGATACGATGCAAAACCTTGATAAAACGATTGTTCCAGAAGGAAAAGTAGCCGCTGCCGAAGTAGTTCCTGAGGAGAAAAAAGATAAGAAAAAGAAAAAAATGAGCAAGAAAAAGAAAATTGCTCTCATTGTTTCTTCTGTCATTATCATTTTTATCATCGGTATTTTACTACTGTGGCTTTTAGGCAAGAGCCCTGATGAAGTCGCTGTGCCGGACGTTTCTGGTAAAACGGAAGACCAAGCAGTGGCGTTACTTCAAAAAGAAGGCTTTGTCATAGGTAAAACAGCAGAAAAAAATAGTGATGAAGTAGATGAGGGGAAAGTAATTAATACCGACCCAGAAGCTGGAGAAATGAAAGAAAAAGGAACAAAAATCAATTTATTCGTAAGCATTGGTTCTAAAAAAATAACCATGGATGACTATACAGGAAGAAGTTACACAGATACAAAAGCTTTACTTGAAGAACAGGGATTTAAAAATATTTCTTCGGAGGAAGCTTATAGTTCAGAAATTGAAAAAGGCTTAATTATTAGCCAAACACCGACACAAGGAACAGAAGTAGTCGCTAAATCAACAGATGTGAAATTCGTCGTAAGTAAAGGTGCAGAGCCAATTACACTGAAAGATTTACGAGGTTATACTAAAACAGCAGTAGAAGATTATGCTTCACCACTTGGGCTAAAAGTTTCAAGTAAAGAAGAGAACTCAAGTACAGTGGAAAAAGGACAAGTTATTTCACAGTCCCCATCAGCTGGAACAGCAATGAACTCTGGTGATACAATCGAGATTGTCATTTCTGCTGGACCAAAAGAAAAACAAGTAAAAGAAGTAACTAAAACATTTAACATCCCTTATACACCAAGTGATGAAGAAAACCCACAACCACAGAAAATTCAAATCTACATTCAAGATAAAGACCATAGCATGACTAGCGCTTACCGAGAAATGAGCATTACACAAAATACCTCGGTAGAAATAACTTTCCAAATTGAAGAAGGTTCTAGCGCAGGCTATAAAATTATCAGTGATGATAAAGTAATCGATGAAGGTACAGTCCCTTATCCAAATTAAAAATAGAACGGAGGAAATGTGCTGGAAGGACAAATTATCAAAGCGTTGAGCGGATTTTACTATGTATTTTCGGAAGGAAAAGTATATCAATGTCGAGCAAGAGGGAATTTTAGAAAACGAAATATTTCTCCACTTGTAGGCGATGATGTAGAATTTCAAATAGAAAATAAAACAGATGGTTATATTTTAGATGTAATGTCCCGGGAGAATGCCCTTGTACGGCCTCCCGTGGCAAACATTGATATTGCGATTTTGGTTTTTTCAGCAGTAGAGCCAGATTTTTCCACGAATCTTGCGGATCGTTTTTTAGTAGCTATTGAGAAGGAAGATATCAAGCCAGTTATTTGCATTAGTAAAATGGACTTGGCATCAGAATCTGAAAAAGAGCAAATTGCTGTTTACAAAGACATTTACGAAGCGATTGGCTATGATGTTTTTGTTACGAATGATGAACCGGATAAAGAAGCAATTAAAGACTATATTAGTGGAAAAACTGCAGTTATCGCTGGGCAATCCGGTGTAGGAAAGTCGACTCTCCTAAATAGCTTAAATAGTGATTTAACTTTAAAAACAGCAGAAATTTCGAACGCACTCGGTCGCGGAAAACATACAACGAGACATGTCGAACTGATGCCGATTGGCGATGGATTTGTCGCTGATACGCCTGGCTTTAGTTCTATCGAATGGGATGACTTACAACCTGAAACATTACAATTTTGCTTTCCAGAAATAGAAGATCGACGTAGTGGTTGTAAATACCGTGGCTGTATGCACGAAAACGAACCTAGTTGTGCAGTGAAAACAGCTGTTGAAGCAAATGAAATAGCAGAATTTCGTTACAAACACTATATCCAAATTTTACAAGAATTAAAAAACAGAAAGCCGAGGTATTAAGAATGGGAAAAATAGCTCCTTCGATTTTAAGTGCAGACTTTGCAAATCTTGCAAGAGATATTAAAGAAGTAGAAAATTGCGGTGCAGATTACATCCATATTGACGTTATGGATGGACATTTCGTTCCAAATATTACATTTGGACCTGCTGTTGTCCAAGCCATTCGTCCAGAAACGAAACTACCACTTGATGTTCATTTAATGATTGAAAACCCGGATACATACATTCCAGAATTTGCAAAAGCGGGTGCAGACTACATTACCGTGCATGTCGAAGCTTGTACGCATCTTCATCGCACATTACAATTAATCCGTTCTTATGGTGTGAAAGCCGGAGCAGTACTTAACCCAGCGACACCAATCGATGTTTTACAACATGTTTTAAATGAACTGGATATGGTCTTATTTATGACAGTAAATCCTGGTTTTGGCGGGCAAAAATTCATCCCAGAAGTACTAGAAAAAATTAGTGCTTTCAAGGAAATTGTGGATAAAAAAGGCTTAGATATCGAAATTGAAGTAGATGGCGGCGTGGATCATGAAACGGCAAAATTATGCCGTGATGCCGGAGCAAATGTATTTGTAGCTGGTAGTTACATTTATGGAAATAAAAATCGCCAAACACCAATTGATAAATTACGTGCCATTGTAGGCGAGTAAACAAATAGTAGGGCTGGGACCTCTGTTCCAGCCTTATTTATTAGGGAAGAAGGGGTTACAAGTATGAAAACAATTAATATCATGGTTGGTGGACCTGCGTCCGAAATTCCTGATTTAGCACAATATACGAGCGGAGAGATTAGTTGGATTGGCGTAGACCGCGGAGCTAAACGGTTATTAGACCGAGGCATAATACCTACTATTGCGATGGGGGATTTTGATTCGCTCTCTAAAGAAGAGCTAACTTATTTGAAAACAAAAGTAGCAGATGTACTTGAATTTCCAGCTGAAAAAGATGAAACAGATACAGAAATTGGATTAAGCTGGGCAATGGAGCAAAAACCGGATAAGATACGTATTTTTGGTGCAACAGGAGGCCGCTTAGACCATCTACTTGCAAATCTAATGATGTTGACCAAACCAAAATTTTTAAGCGCTGTGCCAGTTGTAGAAATGATTGACCGCTATAACTACATCAAAATGTATACGCCAGGTAGCTATACCATTGAAAAACTGCCAGATAAAAAGTATGTCGCATTTACAACAATGAGAGACGTTACAGGACTGACACTAAAAGGATTCGCCTACCCACTCGAAAATGCTACTTACCCAGTAGGCTCAGCTCTATCAAGTAATGAGTTTGTGGGACAAATGGGAGAGTTTTCCTTTAAAAGTGGAATGATTTTATTAACACAAAGCAATGATTAAAATGAAATGCAGGTGCACGTGGCCTGTATTTTTTTATTTTAAGGCAAAGAAAAAATGCACCGACATAATTGTCGCTGCACTTGATTTCTCCTTCAATTAAACGCGTTCCACTTTACCAGATTTAAGCGCACGAGCAGATACCCAAACTTTTTTAGGTTTGCCGTTAACCAGAATCCGTACTTTTTGCAAGTTAGCTTTCCAAGTACGTTTGCTGGAGTTCATTGCGTGGGAACGTTTGTTACCGGAACGTGATTTGCGGCCTGTAATAACACATTCTTTAGCCATAGTTTACCCCTCCTTACAGAGCTCTTCGGATAATTTATTTAAAATAACCTATCCATTTGTTTTTCATACACTAGAATAATTTATCATAAACAAGTATACTTTGCAAGAGGATATGCGAAAATAGTGCAAAGAATTTTTACTTGACAGCATAAAAGTAGCTTTAATCAGGCAAATTTAGGATATGCTTTCCAAAGGGCCGTGATTATAGTAAAATAGGTAGGGACAACTTTACTATCAAATAAAATCAAAATAAAAAAATAATCGAACGAGAATATAATCCGTAGGGAGGAATATAGAATGGCAATTGAAATCGACACAAAGCTAGGCAAAATTGACATTACTAGTGACGTTATTGCAACAATCGCTGGTGGAGCTGCCGAAGAAAATTTTGGCATCGTTGGAATGGCAAGTAGACATCAAATCCGTGATGGTTTAACAGATATTCTTAGAAGAGAAAATTATACTAAAGGTGTAATCGTTAGACAAGAAGAAGAAGGTATACATATTGACATGTATATCATTGTTAGTTTTGGAACTAAAATATCCGAAGTTGCACATAACGTTCAAGAACGCGTCAAATACACACTAGAAAAAACACTCGGTATTACAGTGGAATCAGTGAATATTTATGTTCAAGGTGTCCGAGTAATCAAGGAATCTTAAGGAGGATTATGTAAGTGAGTATATATCAGTTAGACTCAGAGAAATTTGCAGCAATGATAGCGCTTGGAGCAGAGAATTTAGCAAAAAATGCTGATTTTGTAGATTCATTGAATGTCTTCCCGGTTCCAGATGGCGACACGGGAACGAATATGAACCTATCGATGACAAGTGGAGCAGAAGAAGTTGCGAAAAATGACAAAGAAACAATTAGTGCCGTTGGAGCCAACTTGGCTAAAGGCTTACTAATGGGTGCCCGTGGGAACTCTGGTGTTATTTTATCCCAACTTTTCCGAGGATTTTCTAAAGCGATTGAAAACAAAGAAACCTTAAATGCGGAAGAATTTGCTGGTGCTTTTGTTAAAGGCGTGGAAACTGCCTACAAAGCTGTTATGAAACCTGTGGAAGGAACAATCTTAACCGTAGCTCGTGAAGCCGCAAAAGCCGGAGTTGCAGCAGCAAATGAACATCAGGATATCGAATTAGTGATGGAAGCTATTTTAAAACAAGGAAAAGTAGCTTTAGAAAAAACACCAGATTTACTTCCAGTTTTAAAAGAAGTTGGTGTTGTAGATAGTGGTGGTCAAGGTCTTATCATTATTTATGAAGGATTTTATGGCGCACTAACTGGCAAAATGGCCGAAGCTCCTGATTATATGGCATCTATGGGTGAACTAATCAATGCCGAACATCATCGTCATGTGCAAGACTTTATGTCAACTGAAGATATTCATTTTGGTTACTGTACTGAAATTATCGTAAAAATCAATGAAAACAAACCAGGTCAAAAACCTTTTGATGAAGAACAGTTCCGTCAAGATTTAAGTAAACTTGGTGATTCTTTACTTGTAGCTGCGGATGATGAAGTAGTAAAAGTACATGTCCATGTGGAACATCCAGGTGAAGTGCTAAACTACGGCCAACAATACGGTAGTCTACTTAAAATGAAAGTAGAAAATATGCGTGAACAGCATAATGAAATTGTTGGTGATGACAAAGCACCAGCAAAAGAAAAAGCGGCTTATGGTATTGTTACTGTTTCAGCTGGAGAAGGATTGAAGAAACTATTTGAGAGCATGGGTGTATCTGTTGTTCTTTCAGGTGGTCAAACAATGAATCCAAGTACAGAAGATATTGTAAAAGCAATTGAATCAGCCAATGCAGAACAAGTTTTTGTTCTTCCAAATAATAAAAATATCCAAATGGCTGCGGAACAAGCAGCGCAAATTCTAGGAGATGATAAAGTGCAAATCATCCCTACAAAAACAATTCCACAAGGACTTACTGCTGTTCTTTCATTCCAAGCAGATCAAGATTTCTTAGCTAATGCAGAAGCAATGAAAGCAGCAATTGAAGACGTAGCAAGTGGCCAAGTAACGACAGCCGTTCGTGATACAACGGTAGAAGGTGTAGAAATCAAAAAAGACAGCTTCATCGGTATGGTCGAAGGTAAAATCAAAGTTAGCTGTGCAACATTAGAAGAAGCCGCTTACAAAACACTAGAAAAACTACTTGATGACGATAGCGAAATCGTTACAATCATTGTTGGTGAAGATTCAGATACTACAAAAGCAGAAACACTTGCTGATAAAGTAACAGAAGCATTCCCAGATGTCGAAGTAGAAATTCACGAAGGTGACCAACCAGTTTATCCGTATATATTTGCTGTAGAATAAAGACGCCTAATTAAATGGATAGAAGAAAGGATGATTTTAGTGAAATTTAATAGCGTATTTGATATTATTGGTCCAGTAATGATTGGTCCGTCAAGTTCTCATACTGCCGGTGCTAGTCGTATTGGTGCCATTGCACGAGCTGTTTTTAATGAACAACCATCCCAAGTAGATATTCATTTATATGGTTCTTTTGCCAAAACCTATAAAGGTCACGGTACAGATGTAGCACTGATTGGTGGATTGCTCGGTTTTGAGCCAGATGATCCGCGTATGAAAGAATCACCGAAGCTTGCTGAAGAGTGGGGCATGCGTATTCAGTTTATTGAAGAAGTGGAAGAGCCGCCTCATCCAAATACTGTAAAGTTAGTATTAAAACATGGCATGCAACAAATGACATTAATTGGTGCATCCATTGGTGGAGGCAAAGTAGAGATTATTCGCTTAAACGAATTCGAACTAGAATTCACTGGAACTGCTCCAGCTATCCTTATTTTACATCAAGACAAATTTGGCGCGATTGCTGCAGTATCTTCCGTGATTGCCGACCATAAAATCAATATCGGTCAAATGAAAGTGTCCCGTAAAGTAAAAGGCGACGAAGCGTTAATGGTCATTGAAGTAGACCAACAAGTTGAACAAGCTTTAATTAGCAAAATCGCTGAATTATCAGGGATTTATCAAGTAGCAAGTGTCATGATTTAGTAGTTTTCTAGTAAATCGGTGGCTTTCGCTCGATTTGTGTAAAGCCAAATGTGCGTAAATAAAACGTGCATTTGGCTTTATTTTGAGTTGTAAATCAGGTATGTTGGTAAAGAGTAAAGAAAGTGAGTGTGAACAATGTTTAGAACTGTAGCAGAATTAGTAGATATTGCTGAACGCGAGAACCTAACTATTGCTGAAATTATGATTAAGCGTGAAATGAATATTTCTGGTTTACCGCGGGAAGAAATAACGGCTGCGATGGAACGGAATTTAGATATTATGGAAGAAGCTATTCGTGAAGGTGAGGCGGGTGTTACTTCTACAACTGGATTAACAGGCGGAGATGCTGTCCTCATGCAAGACTATATCAAAAAAGGAAACTTCTTATCAGGTGAAGTGTTACTTGATTCTGTAGCAAAAGCAATCGCGACCAATGAAGTTAATGCTTCGATGGGAGTTATTTGCGCCACCCCAACTGCAGGGAGTGCCGGAGTTGTACCAGGTGTACTTTTTTCTTTAAAAGATCGTCTGGAAATGACTCGTGAGGATATGGTTAACTTTTTATTCACAGCAGGTGCCTTTGGTTATGTTGTTGCGAATAATGCTTTTATAAGTGGGGCAGCAGGTGGTTGTCAGGCGGAAATTGGTTCTGCAAGTGCGATGGCTTCAGCAGCGATTGTAGCAGCAGCCGGCGGAACTCCCGAACAATCAGCACATGCTATGGCAATGACGATGAAAAATATGCTTGGACTTGTTTGTGATCCAGTAGCGGGACTTGTGGAAGTACCATGTGTTAAACGTAATGCTCTTGGTTCCTCGCAAGCAATTATTTCAGCAGATATGGCACTTGCAGGTATTAAGAGCCGCATTCCATGTGATGAAGTAATTGAAGCAATGCACCGCGTAGGCTTACAAATGCCAAGCTCTTTAAGAGAAACGGCAGAAGGAGGATTGGCGGCTACACCGACTGGACGTGCAATTCAGCGGAAGATTTTCGGACTGTCGCCAGAAGATAAGCGTGAGTGAACTTAAACGAATCCCGACAACTGAAATCAAAGGAATTGGCGAAGAAACAGCGAAAACTTTAAAAGAGTTAGGTTTATCCACCGTGCATGATTTGCTATGGAACTTTCCGTATCGCTATGAGGATTATCGGTTGCGGGATTTATCAGAAGTGGCGCATGAAGAACGGATTACGATTCAAGGCGAAGTCCTAACAGAAGCAACCGTTGCATTCTACGGTCGCAAAAAATCCAAGCTCTCTTTCCGCGTCTCAACTGAAGGTCAAGTCATCAAAATCGATTTTTTCAACCAACCCTATTTAAAAAGTAAAATAAGCGTTGGCGAAACAGTGACAATTTCTGGCAAATGGGACAAGAGCCGCGCCCAAGTTACAGCGAGCAAAATTAAAATAGGCGCTGTCGAAAGCGAAGAAGAACTAGAAGGCGTTTACCGTCTAAAAGGAACGCTACGCAATAAAACAATGCAAAAATATACGAGACTTGCTTTTGATAGTTATAGTCAAGATATTGAAGAAGTTATTCCAGGCAATCTATTAGAAAAATACCAATTAATGGATCGCCTAGAAGCAGTGCGCATTCTGCATTTTCCTAAAAATAATGAGGAATTGAAACAAGCTAGGCGCCGAATGGTCTACGAAGAATTCTTGTTATTCCAATTGAAAATGCAGTTTTTCCGTAAAATTGAACGCGAGAAATCAGGCGGAATTTCGATTAATTATGACGTGGAAGATTTGCGCCATTACATTGATTCCTTACCTTTCCCACTAACAAAAGCGCAAAAGCGTGTAGTTAATGAAATTTGCGGCGATATGTTATCACATTTTCATATGAACCGGTTACTACAAGGAGACGTTGGCTCGGGGAAAACAGTTGTAGCGTCTATTGCCATGTATGCAGCGGCCAAAAGTGGCTTCCAAAGTGCGCTTATGGTTCCAACTGAAATTTTAGCCGAGCAACATGCCAATTCTTTAGTAGAACTGTTGCAACCATTTGATATTACAGTTGGTTTGCTTACAAGTAGCGTGAAAGGAAAGCAACGCAGAGAATTACTAGCAATGCTTGAAAATGGCTCAATTGATGTTTTAATCGGAACACATGCACTAATTCAGGACGAAGTGATTTATCATCGCCTAGGTTTAGTTATTACTGACGAGCAGCATCGATTTGGCGTAGCGCAGCGTCGTGTTCTACGTGAAAAAGGCGAATATCCGGATGTTTTATTTATGACAGCTACACCGATACCAAGAACGCTTGCAATTACAGCATTTGGTGAAATGGACGTATCGATTATCGATGAACTTCCTGCTGGTCGAAAAGAAATTGAAACCTACTGGGTCAAACATCAAATGCTTGATCGGGTCATTGGTTTTATGGAAAAAGAAATTGACAAAGGTCATCAAGTTTATATCATTTGTCCTTTGATTGAAGAATCTGAAAAACTCGATGTGCAAAATGCGATAGACGTTTTCAACATTTTACAAAATAAATGGGGGACGAAATATATCCCTGGACTGATGCATGGTAAACTATTACCAGCAGATAAAGAGCAAATTATGCGCGACTTTAATGATAAAAAAATTGATTGCCTTGTTTCGACCACTGTCGTTGAAGTTGGCGTAAACGTACCAAACGCTACCATGATGGTCATTTACGATGCCGACCGTTTTGGTTTAGCACAATTGCATCAACTTAGAGGCCGAGTTGGGCGCGGGGCAGATCAGTCTTACTGTATTTTAATTGCTGACCCAAAAACCGAAGTCGGCAAAGAACGTATGATGATTATGTCAGAAACAAACGATGGCTTCGTGGTCAGTGAACGCGATTTAGAACTTCGTGGCCCTGGAGATTTCTTCGGTAGAAAACAAAGTGGTGTTCCAGAATTCAAAGTAGCAGATATGGTTCACGATTACCGCGTACTGGAGATCGCCCGCCAAGATGCCGTTCATATGATTTTTGAAGAAGATATGTTAGAGAACAAAAACTACGAAAAATTAGTAGCGCTTCTGGAGGAAGAAGGCGTCTTCACGGAGCAAAAACTAGATTAAACCTATGTAACAATCTTTAAAAAAACTTGCAACTTGGCTTGATTTTTAATAACATATTAAAGTACCAACAAATACAAGGGAAGTTCTGAATGTTATCCTACAGAGGTAACTTCCTTTTTTTACCTACTGTTTAGTAGCTGGTATTAATACCTTTCACAAAAAAGAGATGAGGATACGTGCATGAAAAAATATTCTAAAAAGGATCGTCAAATGAAACTTCAAGTTGCTATTGAAGAAAATCCTTTCATAACAGATGAGCAGCTTGCAGAAAAATTTGGGGTCAGTGTGCAAACTATCCGTTTAGATAGGGTAGCACTTTCTATCCCCGAACTCAGAGAGCGAATCAAACATGTTGCGAGTGTCAATTATGCCGATGCAGTAAAAAGCCTTCCCATCGATGAAGTGATTGGTGAAATTATTGATATTCAACTTAGCAAGAGCGCTATTTCGATTTTTGATGTGCGTAGTGAGCACGTTTTTAAAAGAAATAAAATCGCTCGTGGGCATCATTTGTTTGCCCAAGCTAATTCCTTAGCAACCGCCGTCATCCCAAATGAAATAGCTCTAACAACACAAGCAACCGTTCGCTTTGTTCGTTCTGTAAACGAAGGAGAACGCATCATCGCAAAAGCAAAAGTACGTCCGGCAACAGACAACAGAGCTATTACAATCGTAGACGTGAAAAGCTATGTTGGAGATGAAATTGTACTTAAAGGCAAATTTGAAATGTATCACGCAACGCAAAAATGAAAATAAAGGACTGACGTATAATGAAAATTGCTGTAGATGCGATGGGTGGAGATCACGCACCAAAAGAAATTGTTTTAGGTGTGATGAAAGCTGTGGCCCAATATAAAGATGTTGAAATTCTTCTTTTTGGAGACGAAACAAAAATAAATGAATATTTAACTGATAAAACCCGCGTAAAAATTATACATACCGATGAAAAAATTGAAAGTGATGATGAACCAGTTCGCGCTGTAAAACGGAAGAAAAAAGCTTCCATGGTACTTGCTGCCCAAGCGGTAAAAGACGGAGAAGCAGATGCCTGTATTTCAGCTGGAAACACTGGTGCACTAATGTCTACCGGATTGTTCGTCATTGGCCGTATTAAAGGAATTGACCGTCCAGCACTTGCACCTACGCTACCAACCGTGACAGGAAAAGGCTTTGTTATGCTTGATTTAGGAGCAAATGCGGAAGCAAAACCAGAACATTTACTACAATTTGGTTTAATGGGCTCGGTTTACGCAGAAAAAGTGCGTAAAATTGATCGTCCGCGCGTAGCACTTTTAAACATTGGAACAGAAGAAACAAAAGGAAATGATTTAACAAAAAAATCATTCGAACTCATGAAAAATCAAGATGCTTATGAATTTATCGGCAACATCGAAGCGCGTGATTTATTAATGGATGTAGCAGATGTTGTTGTAACCGACGGATTTACTGGTAATATGGTACTTAAGTCCATCGAAGGAACAGGCGCCGCTTTCCTAAGTATGCTAAAAATGAGTTTGCTTAATGGCTTTAAAAATAAAGTTGCAGCAAGCTTCTTGAAAAAAGATTTAATGGCTTTAAAAGCAAAAATGGATTATAGCGAATATGGCGGTGCTTGTTTGTTCGGTGTTCAAGCTCCAGTTGTAAAAGCCCACGGTTCATCCAATGCTAATGGTATTTTTACCACTATCCGTCAAGTACGTGAAATGGTTGAAAAACAAGTGGTCGAAACAATTAAAGCAGAAGTAGACAAAGTAAAAGTAGGAGGAACAGAATCTAATGACTAAAATTGCATTTGTATTTCCCGGTCAAGGAGCACAAAAAATTGGCATGGGACAAGATGTAGCAGCAGAATATCCTGAAGCAAAAAAAATCTATGATGATGCTGACGAAAGACTCGGGTTTTCAATCACAGAAATTATTACAGAAGGTCCAATTGAATTATTAACGAAATCCGAAAACGCACAACCAGCATTAGTTTCCACAAGTGTCGCTATTTTACGTGCACTGGAAACGTATGGTGTGAAAGCTGATTACGTAGCGGGACATAGTCTTGGTGAATATAGTGCACTTGTTGCAGGCGGATTTTTAGAAGCAAGTGATGCGATTTACCTTGTACGTAAACGCGGTGAATTAATGGAAGCAGCTGTACCAAACGGTGCCGGTGCGATGGCTGCAGTTCTTGGCGTAGACCGGGAAACATTAAAAACAATTACGGAAGAAGTAACCAGAGAAGGGGATGCAGTACAACTTGCCAACCTTAACTGCCCAGGACAAATCGTTATTTCCGGAACAACAGCTGGCGTTGAAAAAGCAGGCGAAAAAGCAAAAGAAAGTGGCGCAAAACGCGTATTACCACTTGCTGTTAGCGGACCTTTCCACTCTAGCTTAATGGAACCAGCCGCACTTGCTTTCCGTGAGATTTTAGCAGAAGTAGAAATTTCAGATGGTAACATTCCAGTTGTTAACAATGTGGATGCCAAACAAACTACTGATAAAGCGGAAATTAGTGATAAATTAATCAAACAAATTTACTCTCCAGTACTATGGGAAGATATCGTCGAAGAACTAATTAAAAACGGCGTAGATACGTTTGTCGAAATTGGTTCTGGAAAAGTGTTAGCGGGTTTAATTAAAAAAATCAATCGTGATGTAACTGTACTGTCAGCAGGTGACGCTGAATCAGTGAAAAGCGTTGCAGCAACTTTGAAAGGAGAATAATTAATGACTTTACAAGGAAAAGTAGCAGTAGTAACAGGTGGATCACGCGGAATTGGACGTGACATTGCCATTAACTTAGCCAAAGAAGGCGCGAATATTTTCTTCAATTACAATGGTAGCCCAGAAGCTGCGGAAGAAACAGCAAAACTCGTTGCTGAACATGGTGTTGAAGTAGAAGCAATGAAAGCAAACGTAGCCATTGCCGAAGATGTAGATGCCTTTTTCAAACAAGCAATCGAACGCTTTGGTCGTGTGGATATTCTCGTGAATAATGCGGGAATTACACGGGATAATTTATTAATGCGTATGAAAGAAGACGAATGGGATGACGTTATTAACATCAACCTAAAAGGAACTTTCCTTTGTACAAAAGCAGTAAGTCGTACAATGATGAAACAACGCGCAGGTAAAATTATCAACATGGCATCTGTTGTTGGTTTGATTGGTAATGCAGGTCAAGCAAATTACGTAGCAAGTAAAGCGGGCGTTATCGGTTTAACAAAAACAACTGCTCGAGAACTTGCGCCCCGTGGTATTAACGTAAATGCTGTTGCTCCTGGTTTCATTACAACAGATATGACAGACAAATTAGACGAAAAAACAAAAGAAGCAATGTTAGCACAAATTCCGCTTGGTGCTTACGGAACAACCGAAGATATTGCGAATGCAGTTCTTTTCTTAGCAAGTGATGCTTCGAAGTATATTACTGGTCAAACACTATCCGTTGATGGCGGAATGGTGATGTAAAATTGGTTAATGAATGCGAATTTTCTTGGCTCGCATTACTTTAAATATTTTTGTTTACGTAGGAGAAATAATCCTATATAATACTTGGAGGGAGGTGAAGTGAAAAATGGCAGAAGTATTAGAAAAAGTTACAAAAATCATCGTCGACCGTCTAGGTGTCGAGGAATCCAAAGTAACTTTAGAAGCTTCCTTCAAAGAAGATCTAGGTGCAGATTCCCTAGATGTTGTTGAATTAGTAATGGAACTTGAAGACGAGTTCGGAGTTGAAATCTCTGATGGCGACGCTGAAAACATTAACACAGTTGGTGATGCAGTGAAGTACATAGAGGCGAACGCATAAAACTTTATGTGACCGGATAAATGAGGGTGCCCGTGTTACTTATCTTTGCTGTGGTAACTTCCGCACGCGAGACAAGTAGCGCAGGTGGCCTCTTTTTCAAGGTTACGAGATTTGTTGGTTCATTTTCTAAGCAGCTTTTCGCTAGTGGCTGTTTAGAAAATGAACTTGCTTATTAAAGAGAGGAGCAAGTGAAATGAATCAATGGGAAGAATTACAAGAAAGCGTTGGATTCGATTTTAAAAATGTAGAATTATTAAAACAAGCATTTACACATTCCTCGTACGTCAACGAACACCGCCGGGAAAATGTGAAAGATAATGAACGCCTAGAGTTTTTGGGTGATGCAGTACTTGAATTAACGGTATCAGACTATCTATTTAACAAATATCCAGATATGGCAGAAGGGCACATGACAAAAATGCGTGCAGCAATTGTTTGTGAGCCTTCTTTAGTTGAGTTTGCAGAAGCAGTACATTTTTCTAAATACGTACGACTTGGTAAAGGGGAAGAGAAAGCTGGTGGAAGAACTCGTCCAGCACTTCTTGCGGATGTATTCGAATCTTTTATCGGCGCGCTTTATTTAGATAATGGGATTGATAAAGTTGTTACATTTTTAGAACGCGTCATTTTTCCGAAGATTGATGCAGGGGCATATCTACAAACAGTTGATTATAAAACGCAACTGCAAGAAATTGTTCAACGGGACCGTGATGTCCTGATCGAATATGATATCCTTGGTGAAACAGGACCAGCACACAATAAAGCATTCGATGCGCAAGTAATTGTTAATGGACAAGTACTCGGAAAAGGCAGCGGCAGAACAAAAAAACAAGCAGAACAAAGTGCGGCACAATTTGCTATAAACCAACTAACACACAGATAAACAAAAATGGAGGTGTCCGGACATGTTATTAAAACGATTAGAAATGAATGGCTTTAAATCCTTTGCTGACAAAGTTGCGATAGATTTCGTGCCCGGCATGACTGCAGTTGTAGGACCAAATGGCAGCGGGAAAAGTAATATTACAGAAGCAATCCGCTGGGTACTTGGTGAGCAGTCCGCTAAATCGCTCCGTGGTGGCCGAATGGGTGATGTTATTTTTGCTGGAAGTGATACACGTAAACCAATTAATTTTGCGGAAGTATCGCTTATCCTCGAAAATGAAGACCATTTTTTACCACTTGATTATAGCGAAGTAGCTGTTACTAGACGGATTTACCGTAATGGTGATAGTGAATTTTTAATTAATAAAGAGAATTGTCGACTGAAAGATATTGTCGATTTATTTATGGATTCTGGACTTGGGAGAGAGTCTTTTTCGATTATTTCGCAAGGGAAAATCGATGAAATTCTGAACAGTAAACCAGAAGAACGTCGCTCCATTTTTGAAGAAGCAGCCGGCGTATTAAAATATAAACACCGTAAAAAACAAGCAGAAAATAAATTATTTGAAACCGAAGAAAATTTAAACCGTGTACAAGATATTTTGTATGAATTAGAAGGACAATTAGAACCACTTGAAATGCAAGCTTCTATTGCCAAGGATTACTTATTCCAACAAGAAGAACTAGAAAAATACGAAGTGACGCTACTTGCGAGTGAAATCAGTTCCTTAACAGAAAAACTAGCCGAAGTACGTAAAGAATTTGGCGAAAACCAAACTGTTTTAATCAAGTTGCGCGAAGAATTACACGCCGAAGAAGCAGTTATTTCACGTGAAAAACAAGCACTGAATGAAACAGATATCGCGCTAGATAAATTACAAGAACGCCTTTTAGTCGAAACGGAAAAGCTCGAACAACTAGAAGGAGAGCGAAATCTTCAATTAGAACGTAAAAAGCATAGTAGCGAAAATGAACAAGTCTACGCAGAAACACTGGCGGCAATTACGGAAAAAATTACTGCATTGGAAGAGCAAAAAGAAGTTCTAAGCAGCTCAAAACTCGAAAAAGAAACGGCACTTGAAATTGCTATCAAAGCGAAAAAAGAGCTAGAAGCGACACTTGCCAAATACGATGATTTATCCGAAGAAGCAATCGAAAACCGCAAAAGTGATTATATTGATCTGCGCCATACGCAAACGACAATCAATAATGATTTAGGTTATATTGAGCGCCAAATCGGTCAAATCACGAGTCGAATTGACAAATTAGATTTAGAAAATAGTCATCATGTCGATGATAGAAAAGATATGCTCGCTCAAATCGAAACAACCAAAACACATTTAACAAAAATCCAAAGTGAGCTTACGGAACAAATGGAAATTTACCGTGAAGTACAGCAAACTTTAGCAAAACAAGAAGCTGTTTTTGGAACGCAAGAACGTGCGCTTTATAAACATTATGAAACAGTGCAACAAATGAAATCGCGAAAGGAAACTTTAGAGGAGTTGGCGGACGATTATGCTGGCTTTTTCCAAGGAGTCCGGGAAGTTTTAAAAGCAAAAAAGGAAATTCCAGGAATTTTAGGTGCGCTAGTAGAACTTGTTGAAATTCCCGCGAAATACCAACAAGCCATGGAAACAGCGCTCGGGGCCAGTGCGCAGAACGTTGTTGTAGAAGATGACCGCGTTGCTCGTGAAGCCATCAGTTTCTTGAAAAAAACGAAAAGTGGTCGTGCAACCTTCTTGCCACTTTCGACAATTCAACCTCGCGAACTTCCAGCTGCAACAAAAAACGCTTTAAGCAACCAACCTGCTTTTATCGCACTGGCAAGTGAAGTCATTTCTTTTGATGAAAAAGTTTCTCCGGTCATTTTGAATGCACTAGGTACAACGATTTTAGCGAAAGATTTAAAAGGCGCAAATACGCTTGCTCGTTTAGTCAACTTTAGGTATCGTATTGTGACACTGGAAGGTGACGTCGTGAATGCGGGCGGCTCGATGACAGGTGGAGCAACTAAAGGCGGAAAATCATCTATTTTAACGAGAAAACATGAACTTGGTCAATTAGCAGAGAAGATTGCTGAACTAAATGAATCCACTCGTGAAATAGAATCCGCGGTTCAACTGGCTAAAGATAGCATGGCGAAAAAACGTGAAGAACTCGAAGAAACACGAGTTATTGGTGAAAATTTACGTTTACAAGAAAAGGAATTACTTGGAAAACTAGACCGAGAAACCGAGAATCTAGAGCGCTTTAATAAACAATTACAACTATATGATATTGAAAAAGCGGATGGTAGCGAAGAATTAAACAAACTACTAGAGCGAAAAGAAACTTTACTGCAAGAACAAGTTGAAATCGCAAAACAAATTGAAGTAACTGATGAAGAAATCAAAGCAATGACAAGTTCGAGTAAAGCTTTAGAAAGCAAACGTGCAGCAGATCTAGAAAGTCTGTCGTCCTTAAAAGCGCAAATCGCTGCTAAACGAGAGCAACTTCAATCTGCTACAGAAGCAGTCGAGCGAGTAACAACAACGCTACATGAAAATTACGAACAAAAAGAAGCCGCCGAACAAAAACTAGCTTCCTTAAAAACCAACTTAACTAGTGTCCATACAAGCGAAGAAACAGCTAGAAAATCCATTGAAGAACTACGAAAAGATAAGACTGAAACAAGCGAGAAGCTCACGCAAACAAGACAAACTCGCGCAGAACTCCAAGAAAAACTGGAACTACTAGAAGCGGAGCTAACACAAAAAAATAATCAAATCAGTTTTTATATGGAGCAAAAAAATAATGCGGAAATTAGTATCGGTCGTTTAGAAGTAGATATCGCTAACCGAATTGATCGTCTGCAAGAAGCTTATTTACTAACACCAGAGCAAGCCGAAGAAAAAATCTTGTCAGAAGTAAATACCGAACAAGCGCGTTCGAAAGTTCGTTTGCTAAAACGCTCTATTGATGAACTCGGCATTGTTAACATTGGTGCTATCGAAGAATTCGAGCGTATCCAAGAACGTTTTGATTTCTTAACAGGACAACAAGCGGATTTACTTGCCGCAAAAGAAACTCTCTTTAAAGTCATGGACGAAATGGACGAAGAAATGAAAATTCGTTTTAGTGAAAGTTTTGAAGCCATTAAAACCGAATTTGCGATTGTTTTCCCAGAGCTATTTGGTGGCGGAAGCGCAGAACTGGTTCTACTCGATCCAGAAAATCTCTTAACAACCGGAATTGATATCGTCGTTCAACCTCCAGGCAAAAAACTGCAAAACTTATCGCTTCGTTCTGGTGGCGAACGTGCTTTAACGGCGATTGCTTTACTATTCGCTATCATTCGCGTTCGTCCAGTACCATTCTGTATTTTGGATGAAGTAGAGGCAGCACTAGATGAAGCCAACGTTACGCGATTCAGCCGTTACTTGAAGCAATTTGAATCAGGCACCCAGTTCATCGTTATCACACACCGTAAAGGAACAATGGAAGAAGCCGACGTATTATACGGTGTTACTATGCAAGAGTCCGGCGTTTCCAAACTAGTTTCGGTTCGCTTAGAAGAAACAGCCGAACTCATTAAATAAAAGGAGTAAATAAAATGACCTTTTTTAAAAAACTAAAAGATAAAATAACCCAGCAAACCGATTCCGTTTCTGGAAAATTTAAAGATGGCTTATCCAAAACACGCGGCAACTTTTCCGGAAAAATCAACGAAATGGTTGCTCGCTATCGTAAAGTCGACGAAGATTTCTTTGAAGAACTAGAAGAAATCCTTATCGGAGCAGATGTTGGTTTTGAAACTGTCATGGAGCTAGTTGATACGCTGCGTCGCGAAGTGCAACTTAGAAATATTAGCGATCCAAAAGATGTCCAAGAAGTGATTGTCGAAAAATTAGTCGAGATTTACCAAGGGGACGAAAAAGAAGATGAAGCACTGCATATCGAAGAAGACGGACTAACCGTTATCTTATTTGTAGGTGTGAACGGGGTTGGTAAAACAACTTCCATCGGAAAAATGGCCCATCGCTTTAAACAAGAAGGCAAAAAAGTCATGCTTGCTGCTGGTGATACTTTCCGAGCTGGCGCAATTGATCAACTTGAAGTCTGGGGCGAGCGCACCGGCGTGGATGTCATTAAACAAGCCGAGGGAAGTGACCCTGCCGCTGTTATGTTTGATGCCGTTCAAGCCGCAAAAGCACGTAAAGCAGACATTTTACTTTGCGACACAGCCGGCCGTTTACAAAACAAAGTCAATCTAATGAACGAATTAGAAAAAGTAAAACGTGTCATTACGCGCGAAATTCCTAATGCGCCACACGAAGTTTTACTAGTACTTGATGCAACCACTGGTCAAAACGCCTTCGTTCAAGCGAAACAATTTAAAGAAACAACGGACGTAACAGGCATTATCCTTACAAAACTAGACGGTACTGCTAAAGGTGGTATTGTCATCGCCATCCGTAACGAACTGGACATTCCAGTGAAATTCGTCGGTCTTGGGGAACAAATGGATGACCTACAAGCCTTTGATGCAAATGAATATGTGTATGGCTTATTTGCTGATATGGTTGATAACGAAAAATAATCAGAGAAAGCCGAATGATACTCGTCATTCTGGCTTTTTTCTCTTTTGTCTAACCTTCCTTGACATTCCCGCGATTTCCCCGTATCCTTTAAAAGGAGAGAGGTGAAATGCCTTGTTTGAGAAGACAAACCGTATGAATTTATTATTTGATTTTTACCAGGAATTACTGACAACAAAACAAAAAGCGTATGTTTCGTTTTATTACTTAGATGATTACTCACTGGGCGAAATTGCCGAAGAATTTGAAGTGAGTAGACAAGCCATTTATGATAATATTAAAAGAACCGAGGAAAGCCTAGAAAAATACGAAGAAAAACTAGGGATGCTAAAAAAATATCAACAACGAGAAAAACTCTTTACTCAATTAGAAGCACAATTAACCAAGAAGAATTTTCTGGACGAGCAAGTGAAAGATACGCTCGAACAGCTTAAAAATATCGATTAGGAGGCCAGAATCATGGCATTTGAAGGACTAGCTGGAAGACTCCAAGAAACAATGAACAAAATTCGCGGTAAAGGGAAAGTAAACGAAGCTGACGTAAAAGAAATGATGCGTGAAGTTCGCCTTGCTCTACTAGAAGCCGATGTTAACTTTAAAGTCGTTAAACAATTTATTAAAACAGTAAGCGAACGTGCTGTCGGCGCGGACGTTATGAAAAGCCTAACACCCGGCCAACAAGTTATCAAAATCGTTCAAGAAGAACTAACAAGCTTAATGGGCGGAGAAGAAAGCAAAATCGGAACAGCGGACCGCCCGCCAACCGTGATTATGATGGTAGGTTTACAAGGGGCTGGTAAAACAACGACTTCCGGCAAACTTGCTAATTTATTACGCAAAAAATATAACCGTAAACCATTACTTGTCGCAGCAGATATTTATCGACCTGCCGCAATCAAACAATTAGAAACCCTTGGCAAGCAATTAGATATGCCGGTATTTTCCCTAGGAGACCAAGTAAGCCCGGTCGAAATCGCCAAACAAGCTATTGCTAAAGCAAAAGAAGAACATTTAGATTATGTCATTATCGATACAGCCGGTCGTCTTCATATTGACGAAACGCTAATGGATGAGTTAAAACAAGTGAAAGAAATTGCAACGCCAACCGAAATCTTACTTGTAGTCGATTCCATGACCGGGCAAGATGCTGTCAACGTGGCGCAAAGCTTCAACGAACAATTAGAAATTACAGGTGTCGTATTAACGAAACTAGATGGTGATACACGTGGTGGTGCCGCGCTTTCGATTCGTTCCGTCACTGGTAAACCGATTAAATTTATCGCGACTGGCGAAAAAATGGAAGCCCTTGAAACCTTCCATCCAGATCGTATGGCTTCCAGAATTCTCGGCATGGGGGATGTGCTTTCCCTGATTGAAAAAGCGCAAACCGATGTAGATACAGAAAAAATGAAAGCTATGGAACAAAAAATGAAAGACAACAGCATGACGCTAGATGACTTCTTAGAACAATTACAACAAGTAAAACAAATGGGACCACTAGACGAACTACTTAAAATGATGCCAGGGGCAAACAAAATGAAAGGCCTCGACAACATGAACGTCGATGATAAACAACTAGGTCATATTGAAGCAATTATCAAATCAATGACCAAAAATGAAAAAGACAACCCAGATATCATCAATGCAAGTAGAAGAAAACGGATTGCACGTGGTAGCGGACGTCCGGTTCAAGAAATTAACCGTCTCCTAAAACAATTTGCTGAAATGAAAAAAATGATGAAGCAAATGACTGGTGGCGGCAAAGGCAAAAAAGGCAAAAACCCATTCGGCAATTTCAAGATGCCATTTTAATTCAGAAAGCCAAAACCCATTCCGGGTTTTGGCTTTTTTTCATACCTTAACATCCCTAAAATGATTTCTTTACAAACCCTTCATTCAACCAACAAATTGCGTTGCTATAATGTACACGAAGCAATCAAAAAGGAGGAGAAAGAATGAAAAATTGGGTAAAAGTAACAGGAGCAGGGGTACTAAGCGCGACTTTACTATTAGGTGGATGCGGGGCGCAGTCAGAAGAAAAAGCAGAAGCAAATGTTAAAACCGAGCAAACACTCAAACCAGGAAGCCAAATTAAATTAGAAGGCGCTGTAAATGTCCGGGACTTAGGCGGATACAAAACAACGGATGGACTAACCATTAAGCCACATAAACTCATTAGAAGTGCCGAACTCGCTAACTTAAGTGATTCGGATAAAAAGAAACTCGTAAATACATATGATTTGTCTCATATAGTTGATTTCCGAACAAGTTCAGAAGTCGCAGCGAAACCAGATCCGAAACTCACAGATGTAGACTATACGCACGATTCTGTGATGAAAGATAATGGAACATCTACAAGCACACAAGATTTAACTGCTAGCCTAGCCAAAATGGATAATCCAGAGACATTTCTCATTAATGCTAATAAGAGCTTTATTACAGATGAAACTTCGATACAAGCCTATAAAGATTTTTTTGATATACTACTAGCAAACCAAGATGGTTCTGTTCTTTGGCACTGTACAGCTGGAAAAGACCGAGCTGGATTTGGAACCGCCCTCGTTCTTTCAGCGTTAGGTGTGGATAAAAACACGGTCATTGACGATTATATGCTGTCCAATAAATATCGTGCTGACGAAAATAAAAAAGCAATTGAAGCCGTTGCAGCAAAAACAGATAATAAAAAAGTGATTGATGGAATGACAGCCGTAATGGAAGTTCGTGAATCTTATATCAATGCAGCCTTCGATGAAATTAATGCAAAATATGGTTCGATGGACAACTTTTTAAAAGAAAAACTCGGACTAACCGATGCTAAAAAAGAACAACTAAAAAAAGCATATCTTTATTAAAAAAGTAAGCCCTTGAAAAAGGGCTATTTTTTTTGCGTACAAATAGAATCTGAAGTGAAGAACCATTTTAAAAAGATTTGTATACAATTGAAAGACAATTCATGTAAAGTTAATCTTTGTAGGTCTTAATACCCTTATAGGAACAGTCCTAAAGTTTAAATATAGGCTATAAATACGTATATTTGTGTAACTTTTAGACTAAAAGAATCGAATTGAAGTATTTTTTGGTTCTAGTACTTTTTACTTTAAATTTTAAAAATATACTATATAGTAAAGTTATCTAACGGGTTATAACAACTAGTGTTAGGTTCGAAAACGAGGGGAGGGGCATTTGGCTGAAATAGTTGGTATCTGATATTGGATAAAGGTTCAGGGGATACTTAATAGTTAGCTTATTAGGAAAACATAATTAAATACCTTTATTCTGTTTTCAGTTATTTTTCAAAATCAAGAACAATTGATTTTTAAGGGGGAAAAATGATGAAAAAACAGCGTGTAGATTACAAACGGAGATTAGACCAAAAGCGAGCGCAAAAAGCAAAATTAATTGCGGCGCTTATTACGACAACAACGATGATGGTAGCGCCTGTCACTGTGAATTACGATTCTTTTAATCACCAATTTGCCCTAAGTGGTATTCAAGCGGATGCGGCAACAATTGATTTGCTAGGGAATTCTAATTTGAATACACAGTATTCTAATGGGAAATTAGTGATTACTCTTTCTGGGAATCAGTTAGTTAGTGCTAGTGCGGTATCCACATACTATCCATATTTTGAATTGCCAAGTGAACTTTCTTCTATTTTGAGTAATCCAAATATAAGAGCAAATACGAAAATTGACTATAAAATTGCTTATTTAGGAATTGGCGGTATTGGATTATTTAATCAAGGGACAGTAAATGGAAGTAGCTCAAGCAATTTCTTTATTGATTCTAGTAGAAATGCAATTGGTGCGAAAGTAAATCACTTACTGGGAGTCGGAGTTGGTAGTGTATCTACTTTCACTTTGACAATTGATTTGCTAGCGCTTGGCGTAACTGCGCTACCTAGTGCCAATGATGGGAAATTAGACTTTGCTGCTAGAACTGGTGATGGGCTTTTAGATGTTGATTTGTTGAATAGTAATGCGGCTCGTGGGTTTATTACTACGGATGTTGGGGATGCCGATGCGGATGCTGACGCTGATGCGGATGCCGATGCGGATGCCGATGCGGATGCGGATGCCGATGCGGATGCGGATGCTGACGCCGACGCTGATGCGGATGCTGACGCGGACGCGGATGCTGACGCCGACGCGGATGCTGACGCCGACGCTGATGCGGATGCTGACGCTGATGCGGATGCGGATGCTGACGCGGATGCCGACGCGGATGCTGACGCCGATGCGGATGCTGATGCGGATGCTGATGCGGATGCTGATGCCGACGCGGATGCTGACGCGGATGCTGATGCGGATGCTGACGCGGATGCTGATGCGGATGCTGACGCGGATGCTGATGCGGATGCTGACGCGGATGCTGATGCGGATGCTGACGCGGATGCCGACGCCGATGCCGATGCGGATGCTGACGCGGATGCTGATGCCGATGCGGATGCTGACGCTGATGCTGACGCGGATGCTGACGCCGATGCGGATGCGGATGCTGACGCCGATGCCGACGCTGATGCGGATGCGGATGCTGACGCCGATGCGGATGCTGACGCCGATGCCGACGCTGATGCGGATGCTGATGCCGACGCCGATGCGGACGCCGATGCGGATGCGGATGCGGATGCCGATGCGGATGCTGACGCGGATGCCGACGCTGATGCGGATGCTGACGCGGATGCTGACGCCGATGCGGATGCGGATGCGGATGCTGACGCGGATGCCGACGCTGATGCGGATGCCGATGCGGATGCTGATGCGGATGCGGATGCCGACGCTGATGCCGACGCTGATGCTGACGCCGATGCGGATGCGGATGCCGACGCCGATGCCGACGCTGATGCGGATGCGGATGCCGATGCGGATGCGGATGCTGACGCGGATGCCGACGCAGATGCTGACGCGGATGCGGACGCCGATGCCGATGCTGACGCGGATGCTGACGCCGATGCCGACGCTGATGCCGACGCGGATGCTGACGCTGATGCGGATGCCGACGCTGATGCGGATGCGGATGCTGACGCCGATGCTGACGCGGATGCCGACGCTGACGCGGATGCTGACGCGGATGCTGATGCGGATGCCGATGCGGATGCTGACGCGGATGCCGATGCGGATGCTGATGCGGATGCGGATGCCGACGCTGATGCGGATGCGGATGCTGACGCGGATGCAGATGCGGATGCGGACGCGGATGCAGATGCGGATGCTGACGCTGATGCCGATGCGGATGCCGACGCGGATGCCGATGTAGACATTGACTGGAGAGATTTCCTAGTTGAAAAACCAACTGTAAATCCAATATATGAAGGAACTAAAACAATTTCGGGTTCCTCAATTTATAAAAACATGAACATCAATGCCCTTCTGAAATCATTGCAATCAGATGCACCTGTTGGAACAACTTTCTATATTAATTTGACTCTTCCAGATGGTACTGTAATTGGAAATGTCTTAATCCATGCAGATGGAACCTATACAATCAATATTCCTAATTATAATTTGAAAGCTGGAGATGTTATTCATCTTCAAGTAACAGCTAAATACGGCGATGAAGTAAAAACAAGTGATGATGTATCCGTAACAGTTCTGCCTTTAGTAGACTCAGACGCTGATGCGGATGCGGATGCTGACGCTGATGCCGATGCTGATGCTGACGCTGATGCGGATGGTGGACCAAATCCTTCTACCAATGGAGGAACTACTGGAACTTCTAACGGAGGAACTGGCGTAACCGTTACAAACATGAGCTCAAATGGTTCAGGAACAATGCTTTCCTCAGGTTATAGCGCGGATGGAACTACTTCTATCTCAGCAAGTGATCTCCCATCAACTGGAGATACAAACAGTAGTCTTCCGTGGGTTGGGCTTGGATTATTCTCACTAGCAGGCGCGTTTTTACTACGTCTTTTCCGTAAATAGAGCCACAATACAACGATTCCCTGTCGCTAAGAAAATTTAGCGGCAGGGAAATTATAAAAGGAGTGGTACATATGCCTTGGAGAGGTATATTAGATGAACTTGAAAATAAAATTATTGATCAATTGACAGAAGCAGAAGAGCACGCCACTTATAACGGGAAATGGCACGGTTTTCTAACCATCGTATATAAAAATAAACGAGCTACAGTAATAAACTTTAGCTATCTTTGCCTAGCAAATTTAATCAATGAAATGAAAAAAAGTGCAATAAAAAACCAAACCGAAGAGGCGATTTCTTTTAAAATAGATGTAGCCGTGGATTATCAACTTGAAAATTTAGGAGAATGGAATAAAAAAGCTTTAAAAACGAAGAAAAATTATTATAGAAGAGGCATTGCCTTAAATGAAAATTTTAAAATAGCTTTAATGGAACAAGAAATTAATGCGAACGCTATCCTTCTACCAGGTGATGAAGGTTTAGCTATCAACGTTGAAAATATGAATAGATATTTAATCCAAACAAATAAAAATCAAGCTCAATTAAACTTAACCGTAGATTCCACCATTGTCACATTTAATACAGTAGGATGGTTTTTTGATGGAAAGAAAATTTATGATTTAGAAACAAGCGAGCTTGAGCATGGTCGTAGAAATACCAAACAAGTAACCCCAGATGCAGTTTTTGAACTAGTTGGAAACGCTGGGAATTATTTAGCGAGTCAAGTAAATCAAACGGGCGAATTCAACTACGGCTGGTTTGCTTGCTTTGATAAAAAAATTAAACACTATAATAGTTTACGCCACGCAAGTACAACTTATTCGATGTTAGAAGCATACGAATTAACAGGCGATAAAACAATTTTAGAAGCAGCTACAAGCGCTTTAACTTATTTAGAGCAAAATTTTATTTATGAAAAAGACGATTTAGCTTTTCTAATTGAACCAGAGTTGCGTGAAGTTAAATTAGGCGGTTCAGCGGCGACATTGCTTGCTTTAACTAAATATATGAAAATCACTGGAACTAAAACCTATTTGCCACTATCCCGGAAAATTGCGAATACGATTCTTTCCCTACAAGAAGAAGACGGGAAGTTCACGCATGTGTTGGAATACCCCTCTTTAGAAGTAAAAGATATTTTCCGGATTATTTATTACGACGGAGAAGCTGTGTTTGGCTTGCTGCGCTTATATGAAATCGACCGTGATTCCAAATGGCTGGAGGCAGCGGCAAAATCCTTTGATCATTTTATTCGCGATGACTATTGGCAAAATCATGATCACTGGCTGAGCTACTGCGCCAATGAAATCACAAAATACATTCCGGATGAGGCATACTACGAATTCGGATTGAAAAATGCTTTCGACAATCTACTATTTATTTACGAACGCGAAACGACTTTTCCAACTTTTTTAGAGCTTACTGTCGCTACAAAAGAGATGTCGCTGCGGATGAAAGCAGAAGGCCTAGAAGGGTTACTTCGCGACTATCCACTAGATGAACTGGAAAAGACTATTACCAAGCGCGCATTATATCAGTTAAATGGTTATTTTTATCCAGAGCTAGCAATCTACTACAAAAATCCAGCGCGAATAGACGGCAGTTTCTTCATTCGTCACCAGTCTTTCCGCGTCAGAATTGACGATGTAGAGCATAATATTTCTGGATATGTGCGCTATTACCATCTTCTAAAACAAGGAAAACTAAGCAATGAAGCCGAAACCGTCAAATAAAAAGAAAAAAATATCCTCTGTAAAGAAAAAACACTTTACAAACAAATCCTTTACTGGTAATATATATACTTGTGTAAGACTTTATGGAGGTGTAATTAAACTATGGCAGTTAAAATTCGTTTAAAACGTATTGGTTCTAAAAAGAAACCTTTCTACCGTATTGTAGTCGCTGATTCTCGTTTCCCACGTGATGGCCGTTCAATCGAAACTATTGGTACTTATAATCCATTACTTGATCCGGTTGAAGTGAAAATCGACGAAGAAGCAACTTTGAAATGGATGCATAATGGTGCAAAACCATCTGATACAGTTCGCAATCTTCTTAGCCGCGAAGGTATCATGGAAAAATTCCATAACCAAAAATTAGGTAAATAAGGAGGTCTCGGCGCGAATGGAAGAACTCATTCTCTCAATCGTGAAACCCCTTGTTGACCACCCGGAAGACGTTGTTATCACGCCGGAAGAAACGGATACATCGTTAACCTACAAATTGTCTGTCAGTAAAGAAGACATGGGACGCGTGATTGGTAAGCAAGGTCGTATTGCGAAAGCGATTCGTACTCTTGTCTACGCAGTTGGCTCCAAAAACGATAAGAAGATTCGTCTTGAAATTATCGAATAACAAAAACTCGTCAATTTGGCGAGTTTTTTTATAACTTTTTTTAACAATCATCAGAGAAGCAATTACCTCACTAAATGTTGTAAAATAGAATAGAAATGGAGGAATTGTGATGAAGCCAGTTATTGGAATTACAGGAAACAGATTAGTAAAAGGAGTGGACGTTTTTTACGGACACCGTGTAACCTATACGCAACAGCGATATGTAGATGCGATTCAAAAAGTTGGCGGATTTCCTATCGCTTTACCAATAGATGACCCGTCTGTTGCCGTTCAAGCAATTTCTCTCGTGGATGGTTTGCTGTTAACCGGTGGACAAGACATTACGCCACAATTTTATTTAGAAGAACCATCCCAAGAAATCGGCGCTTATTTTCCACCGCGGGACAGCTATGAAATCGCCTTAGTTCGAGCAGCCCTAGACGCTGGAAAACCTATTTTCGCAATCTGCCGTGGGATGCAGCTAGTCAACGTGGCGCTAGGTGGCTCGTTGTATCAAGATATTAGCCAAGTCGAAACGAAAGCTTTACAACACTTACAGCGCGTCGATGAACAACTCGGCTCCCATACAATTGATATCGAACCAACGAGCGAACTCGCAAAACACCATCCAAATAAAAAATTAGTCAACTCGCTGCATCACCAATTTATCAAAAAATTAGCACCTAGTTTCAAAGTAACAGCACGCACTGCCGATGGAATGATTGAAGCAGTCGAAGGGGACAATTTGCCAAGTTGGTATTTGGGTGTTCAGTGGCACCCGGAATTAATGTTCCAAACAGATCCGGAAAGTAAACAATTATTCCAGGCATTAGTAGATGAATCCAAAAAAAATATGGTAAAATAAGGACATAATCGCTAGTGGAGGTGTCCAGTGGAAATCATCCAAAAAGTTGTCGTCAAACAAATTCTAACCGAAGCAAGTAAACAAGAATTAATCGAGTATTATACCGAGCAAAAACGACAAATTGAACAAGAATGCGATCAGTTGCATTTTGAACAAAAGAAAATGGAACGAAAAAGCAAATTTCAACCTGAACGAGTGGCCGATTACTTTACCCACGAACTCGACCTGCGCCGAGAAAAGAAAAAACTAATTCAGTTTCAAATGGAACAATTAGAAGTCCTTGAACTTGGCAGTGAAATTCGCGAGCGAGAAATGGAAACAATTATTGATGTACAAGTAGGAGACAAGTGGGATAAATCCATTTTTGATAAAACCATTGTTGTGAAAGATGGAATCATAGTAGAAATACGCTAGAGGTGACTTATGGAGAAAATGTATAATGTAGGAAAAATTGTTAATACCCATGGCTTAATCGGTGAAATTCGCGTTATCGCAACGACCGATTTTCCAGAAGAACGATTCCAAGTAGGGAATACCGTGTACTTATTCGAAAAAAACAGCAAAAAGCCTGAAAAACTAATCATTCGCTCACACCGCAAACATAAGAACTTTGATTTGCTGATGTTTGAAGGATTCACTGGAATTCATCAAGTGGAACGTATGAAAGAAGGCGTACTTAAAATCAAAGAAACGCAACTAACTAATTTAGAGGAAAACGAATTTTACTTTCATGAAATCATTGGTTGTACGGTTGTGACGACTGACGGCGAAGAGCTTGGCGAAATCACAGAAATCCTAACACCAGGCGCCAATGACGTTTGGGTCGTAAAAGGCGCAGACAAAAAAGAAAAACTGATTCCATATATTGCTGATGTAGTCAAAGAAATCAATATCGACGACCAAAAAATTACCATCGAAGTAATGGAAGGGCTGCTAGATTAATGAAAATTGACATTCTATCCATTTTCCCAGATATGTTTTCGGGAGTGACCGGGAATTCCATTATAAAAAAAGCCATCGAAAACGAGCGTGTCGCGGTTGAAGTGACTGATTTCAGGGAATATGCAGAAGGAAAGCATCATATTGTCGATGACTATCCTTACGGTGGCGGAGCAGGTATGCTACTCAAAGCGCAACCGATATTTGATGCCGTTCAAGCTGTCAAAGAAAAACAGCCAGAAACAAAGCCAAGAGTTATTTTAATGGACCCAGCTGGCAAACGCTTCAACCAAAAAATGGCAGAAGAATTTGCCGAAGAAGAGCATCTTGTTTTTATTTGTGGACACTATGAAGGTTACGATGAACGAATTCGCGAACACCTTGTTACTGATGAAGTTTCGATAGGAGATTACATTTTAACTGGTGGCGAAATTGGTGCAATGATTGTAATGGATAGCGTTATTCGCCTTTTACCAGGTGTACTTGGTAATAAAGATTCTGCGGTAACGGATTCGTTCTCAACTGGATTGCTCGAACATCCACACTACACGCGACCAGCCGATTTTAGAGGTATGAAAGTGCCAGATATTTTACTCAGCGGAAATCATGCATGGATAGAAGAATGGCGCGACAAAGAATCACTCAAAAGAACCTACGAACGCCGCCCAGATTTACTAAAAAACTATCCCTTGACAGACAAGCAAAAAACTTGGCTCAAAGAATGGTCTGACAGTAAATAATAAAAGGACGTGATTTTACATGGCAATTTTTGGAACACCTGATGAAAAAGAAACCAAAAAATCCGAGCGTCAAAAAGAACGAGAAGCCTATGTGCAGGAAGAAAATGACCAAAAACGAATTGGTCAAAGATGGCAAGATATTCAAGTTTCTACTGGACCGATTAATGTAAACCATGATATCCTAACGGTTGTTTTTGCCAAAAGCGTTCGCCCAAGAATCAAAAGCGATCCAGAAGCATACTTAGAAACAGTAGGCTTTGAAAATTTACTACAGGAATTACAAAAGAAAGCTTTAGATGCAGGCGGTAATGGCTTAATTCACTGTTCGTTTACCGAGCAATTCGTCGATGGCCTCGTATACCAATTGGCATATGGGACAGCCGTAAACATCAAAATTACCCGATTCTAAAAAAAGACTAGAAAACCAGCACCTGGTTTTCTAGTCTTTTTCATTTGTTACTTGTTCCTTTGCTCGCTTTAGTACATTTGTTAAGTCAAAATCAGCGATCGCTTTCACTGGCCCGTGTCCACAAGCAATCTCCGTCACATCGAAAAGCTGTAAATTTTCAGCCGATGCAATACTCGTTGGAAGATCCCAAGAGCCCATCGCTGGAAAAGGGAACAACCATCGCTTCTCCCCACAAATAGCCGCTCCTCCACGTGTTTGAAATAAATCTCCTACAAACAAATGGCCATTACGCTCATCAAAAAAGGAAATTGAGCCAGGTGTATGTCCCGGTGTATCGATAATTAGCAGGGAGCCAACCATATCACCATCTTTTAAAATCTGATCAATTCTCACTGGAAGCCTGTCTGAATAACTACCTTTTAATGGCTTCTGTGCTTCAAAAGCATAAATTTCTTTCGTTTCCACAAGCAATTTTTCTCTACTTCCAATCATCACAAGCGCTTCTGGAAAAGCGGCTTTCACTGCAATTAAACCACCAATATGGTCACCATGCGCATGCGTTAATAAAATCCGTTTTAACGGTGATTTTAATTTATGGATAAGTGAAATGATTCCTTTCGCATGCGCTAAAATCCCAGTATCAATCAACGTTAAGCCATCTCTTTCTAAAACCAAGTAACAATTCACAGGAAAAAGGTGCGGAAAGGTCGTTATTTGCCAATATGAATGCTTGGCAGTAATTTTCATACAATAACCTTCTTTCTAAATTACTTTTTTAGCAAGAATTGAATATCTTTTTTTGCTGCATGAGTAACTTTTTTATTATAGTAGTTATCGGTTCTTCTAATAGAAAGATCTAGTCGATCAATCGAAGTGACCTTCACTGAAAACACGCCGCTCATCCATAAAGGATAGCGTAAGGCAGTAAGTGCTGGACGACCGAAAAGACGATGCTGTATTTCCATTCCGCCAATCGTATAAATCAACCGCGCTCGTTTTTTTCGCCAAGGTCCAGTAAGGAAATATTTTTTATCTTTAAAACTATAGCTCTCCCCACGCCAAAATAAATGATCAATGACACCTTTCAAGACAGCCGGAACGTTAAACCACCAAACTGGATAAGAAAATAGAAGTAAATCAGCGGAATGAACATCATTTTTAAGCGCAATTATTTCAGGTGTCTGCTCAGTACGATAGCCTTCAGGTAAATTAGGGTCAAAAGCTAATTCGCGAATATCATAGATTTTCACTTCGATTGTTGGGTGTTCTTGAAAAAATGCCAAATACTTCTGAAATAAATCCCTTGATGTACCTTTTTCTCGTGGATCACCAATAATTGCCACAACCTTAGCCATTAGAATCCATCCTTTCTGATGTCAGTGAAAATATGTTCGACAAAAGTGTTAACATCTTTTTGGACAGTGCTGTAATCTTGGACCTCGTCAATTTGCGGCAATTCTTCTAAAAGAGCAGCGATTTTCGTATAATGCGCAATCGTCTGTTTGATTTCCGCGGCTTTAAGCGCAAGTAACTCTTTTGATGCCGTATTACAAGCAACAGAAGGCTCGCTTCTCAACCATTCCATCATCAATTTTATTTCAGAAAGAGAAAATCGGGCATATTTCATTACTAAAATAAACTTTAATTCTAATAGATGTTCCGTGTTATACACACGATACCCGTTTTCCAGCCGATTAGGTACAATTATTTTGTTTTTTTCATAATATCGTAATGTATCCGCTGAAATCCCCACATAAGCAGCCATTTCTTTTACCGTCCATTGTTCCATATCTGACACCTCCATTTGATATACTAAAGGTAACATTAAACCATACTCCAAGGTCAAGCTTTTTTATCAAAGAAAAAGTAAGAAAAAAACTTTACAGCGAAACTAGTTTATGGTAACCTAAATAAGGTGACTGGAGAGACCAGTCTGATAACGATATTCCGCTTCATTATTAATATGAATGAATGTTTGTTGGAAGGAGAGAAAAACATGAACAAACTGATTGATGAAATCACAAAAAGTCAACTAAACCCAGATGTTCCAAATTTCCGTCCGGGTGATACTGTACGTGTACATGCGAAAGTAGTCGAAGGTACTCGCGAACGTATCCAATTATTCGAAGGCGTTGTAATCAAACGTCGCGGAGCTGGAATCAGCGAAACTTTCACTGTTCGTAAAATTTCTAACAGTGTTGGCGTGGAACGTACTTTCCCAGTACATACTCCACGTATCGCAAAATTAGAAGTTATCCGTCGTGGTAAAGTACGTCGTGCGAAACTTTACTATCTACGTAACCTACGTGGTAAAGCGGCTCGTATTAAAGAAATTCGTTAATCATTTAACGGCTGAAACCCTTGAGAAATCAAGGGTTTTTGTTTTATTTGGAATTAGAATGCTAAATTGCGAAATTTTTACCTTTCGTTTTTACTTACAAAAGTGGAGATGTTCCAATCGGGAAAATAGTTTTGTCAAACCATTATACAATTAATAATAATGGGCTAGCTATACGTTACACTTCGAAGCTGGGGACTTGGGGTACTGCGGCATAGAAAGTAGATTCCGCTAAAACTAAAACGACAGATAAATATGCGCAGAAAGTTGGGTATGACTTAAATGGCGCGGGATGGTATACTATACAAGCGTATGGTTCAAAAAGATACTTTGAATTAAGAAGTACAATAAAGTTAACTTCATTAGACAAAAAGAAAAAACAAGGAAGAATAGTACATAGTTATAAATACTTGGAGAGTGAGGTGTAATATGGGGGCAGCTGATTTTTGGGGTTTCATATATGTAGTTTCAAGATTAGCCATTGTTGCGGCAGTAGTTTACTTCTTATACTTATTGAGAAAAATTGCAAATAAATAGAAAAAAAGCCTTGTCAAACGAGGCTTTTTTTATGCAAAAAATACGACGAATGAAGCCATGTGAGACAATTTGGAATAGCAGACAACAAGGAAGGTAGAACATGTTTTGGAAAATTTACTGATTTTCGATTATTATTAACGCTTGTTAATTTAAACATCTCTTATTTTTGCTAACATATAAGTATACAAAGGGACATAAAAAGGTTAACAGCGTTTGTTAAATAGGAAGTATATGAAAATCCTCTTTTGTGTTTCTAAATTTATTTTTAAGGAGTGGAGAATGTTGAAAAAAAATAATTGGTTACAAAATGCAGTAATAGCAATGCTAGTGTTAATTGTAGGTCTGTGCATTAATATGGGTTCTGGAACAAAAGTACAAGCTGAGAGTATTCAACGACCAACGCCTATTAACCAAGTTTTTCCAGATCCCGGCCTAGCGAATGCAGTGAAACAAAATTTAGGGAAGCAAAGTGTTACAGACCTTGTATCACAAAAGGAACTATCTGGAGTACAAAATTTCAATGGAGATAATAGCAACATTCAATCTCTTGCGGGAATGCAATTTTTCACTAATTTAAAAGAACTTCATCTATCCCATAATCAAATAAGTGACCTTAGTCCTTTAAAGGATCTAACTAAGTTAGAAGAGCTATCTGTGAATAGAAACAGACTGAAAAATTTAAACGGAATTCCAAGTGCTTGTTTATCTCGCTTGTTTTTAGATAACAACGAACTCAGAGATACTGATTCGCTTATTCATTTGAAAAATCTAGAAATCTTATCTATTCGTAATAATAAGCTAAAAAGTATTGTGATGCTTGGTTTTTTATCAAAACTAGAGGTATTAGATTTGCATGGTAATGAAATAACAAATACAGGTGGACTAACTAGATTGAAGAAAGTTAACTGGATAGATTTAACTGGTCAGAAATGTGTGAATGAACCAGTAAAATACCAACCAGAATTGTATATAACAAATACTGTCAAAGACCCAGATGGAAGATGGATATCTCCATATTACATCAGTAATGGTGGGAGTTATGTAGATGGTTGTGTCCTGTGGGAATTGCCAGTTTATACAGATGAAGTAAGCTATAAGTTTAGCGAATATATAAACGTTGGGGAGACTGAGGCTATATTTGATGGAACAGTTACACAACCTATCAAGAATTAGGACTTGTGCACACCTGTATACTTTGAGCTCTCGTATAATCATGAGAGCTTTTTAAATATGTAAGTCTTAATTATCTCTTGACAAAAAGAACGTTTATTCGTATAAGGTTACCAAGAGATGAAGAAACTATTTTATTTACAATTCACCTTGACACCAAAAACTCCATATGATATAGTAAATAAGGTTATTAAACAAGAAAGAAGAAGCAACCCGCTTCTCGCCTCGTTAACACGAACGTTTTCAGGCAAAAAATTCAAACTTTCGTCGCGTAGCTTACGCGATTTTGAATGTGCGGGATTGCTGAAAAGCAGCCCGTTTTTTTATGGCCTCCGAACGAATGAGTTAGCAGGCCGCAGATTTGAACAGCTATTTTCTATCTTGTTGTAACAAAATTAAGTGGAGGTGGCTCACCATTAGCAAAGACATGTTGGTAAACGATGGGATTCGTGCACGTGAAGTAAGATTGATCGACCAAGACGGTGAACAATTAGGCGTGAAGAGTAAAATCGATGCGCTTCAAATTGCTGAAAAGGCTAATCTTGATCTAGTGCTTGTTGCTCCAACAGCGAAACCGCCAGTAGCTCGTATCATGGACTACGGTAAATTCCGTTTTGAACAACAGAAGAAAGATAAAGAAGCCCGTAAGAACCAAAAAGTCATCGTGATGAAAGAAGTTCGTTTAAGTCCAACGATTGACGAACATGACTTCGATACGAAGCTACGTAATGCACGTAAATTCCTTGAAAAAGGCGATAAAGTAAAATGCTCTATCCGTTTTAAAGGCCGTGCCATTACACACAAAGAAATCGGTCAGAAGGTGCTTGACCGTTTTGCAAAAGCGTGCGAAGACCTTTGTACAATTGAGCAAAGACCAAAAATGGACGGACGTTCGATGTTCTTAGTCCTAGCACCACTTCATGAAAAGTAAAGTTTTGAGGAGGAAAAATTCATGCCAAAAATGAAAACCCACCGCGGTTCCGCTAAACGTTTCAAGAGAACAGGATCTGGAAAATTAAAACGCAGACACGGCTTCACTAGCCATATGTTCGCTAACAAATCCCAAAAACAAAAACGTAAATTGCGTAAATCAGCAATGGTATCAGCTGGCGACTTCAAACGTATTCGTCAAATGGTCGCTAAAATGAAATAAGAGAAACAACATTTTTGTAAATTCTAGGAGGTAGACAATATGCCACGCGTAAAAGGCGGAACAGTAACACGCAAACGTCGTAAAAAGATAGTTAAATTAGCCAAAGGGTATTACGGCTCTAAACATTTATTATTCAAAGTAGCTAACCAAGCGGTAATGAAATCTTACCAATATGCTTATAGAGATCGTCGTCAAAAGAAACGTGATTTCCGTAGATTATGGATCGCACGTATCAATGCGGCAGCTCGTATGCAAGATCTTTCTTACAGCAAATTAATGCACGGCTTAAAATTAGCTGGTATTGATATTAACCGTAAAATGCTTGCAGACTTAGCAGTTAATGATATCGCATCATTCAACACACTTGCTGATTCAGCAAAAAAAGCATTAGCTAAATAATTCAAAAATCCTCACTCTTTGGAGTGAGGATTTTTTATGTTATAAATTAAGTTCTAGCTCAACTGGACAATGATCCGAACCAAGCACATCCGCATGAATTTTGGCATCCACTAATTTATCTTTCAAACGCTCCGAAACAACAAAATAATCAATCCGCCAACCAGTATTCCTAGCACGCGCGTTCATTCGGTAAGACCACCAAGAATAAGCATCGGTCAAATCTGGATAAAAATAACGGAAACTATCAATAAATCCAGCGTCTAAAAATGCAGAAAATTTCGCGCGTTCCTCATCTGAGAATCCGGCATTTTTACGATTTGTCTTCGGGTTTTTTAAATCAATTTCCTCATGCGCAACATTCAAATCGCCACAAAGCACAACAGGTTTTGTTTTATCTAGGTTCTTTACATATTCCAAAATCGCATCCTCAAACGTCATTCGGTAATCTAGTCGTTTCAACTCCGCTTGCGAATTCGGGGTGTAAACCGTTACCATAAAGAATTCCTCAAATTCAAGTGTGATAACCCGGCCTTCTGTATCATGCTCTGGAATACCTAAACCATATTGAACCGATAACGGCTCCACTTTTGTAAAAATCGCAGTACCTGAATAACCTTTTTTCACCGCATAATTCCAGTAATCTTTATATGCAGGTAAATCCAGTTCAATTTGTCCTTCTTGCAATTTCGTCTCTTGCAAACAGAAAATATCTGCATCTACTTCTTCAAAATACTCCAAAAAGCCTTTTTTTACAGCTGCTCGAAGTCCATTTACATTCCAAGAAATTAATCTCACCTAAAAAACCTCCCATCACTAATAGTCCTATTATAACGTAATTCACATGCTATAATGTAGTTAAACGATTGGGAGGGAAATAGATGGGAAATTACGTCGCTTTACTAAGAGCGGTAAACGTTGCTGGAAAAAATAAAGTGAACATGAAAAACTTAAAAGGGGTTTTAGAAGAAGAGGGATTCCAAAACGTAGTAACTTATATCCAAAGTGGGAACCTCGTACTAAGTTCTATTTTACAAACAGAAACAGAAGTAGCGGCGAAAATAACGGAAGTAATCAAAGCGATATGTGAACTAACTATTGATGTATTCGTATTTTCAGAAAAAAATTATAAGCAAATCATCGCAAACAATCCATTTCCGCCAGAAACAATTGGCGAAGAAGAACGCTGGATGGCTGCTTTTTATAATGAAAATATTGATATCCCAAGACAAAAAAACGACCAAGCCGAAGTAATCGCAATTGGCCGCGTCCTTTATGTCCATGTTTTCTCCAACCAAATCCACACCTTAAAATTACCAGTTTTCCTTGGTCAATATAAAATGGCCCTGACGACAACGCGGAATTGGCGAACGACGCTTCAATTAAAAACACTACTCGACAGTCAGGAATAGAATTTTTCGAAAATCAAGTTTATAATGAAAAAGAATCAATTTAAGGGAGTGGTCGGAATGAAAGAAGAACTATTAAAACGATTTACAAAATATGTAAAAGTAGATACTCAATCGAATGAAGAAAGCACAGTTTGTCCAACAACCCCAGGTCAAATGGAACTGGCAAACATTCTCGTTACAGAACTAAAAGAAATCGGAATGCAAGAAGTCACTGTTGACGAATTTGGTTATGTCATGGCAACACTTCCATCTAATTCAACGAAAGAAGTCCCAGTAATCGGATTTTTAGCCCATTTAGATACAGCAACAGATTTAACAGGTAAAAACGTCCAACCACAAGTTCACGAAAATTATGATGGTAAAGATATCATTCTAAACAAAGACTTAAATGTAGTGCTTTCACCAAAACAATTTCCAGAACTAGCTGGGTACAAAGGGAAAACACTAATCACAACTGACGGAACAACGCTACTTGGCGCAGACGACAAAGCTGGCATTACCGAAATTATGGTGGCAATGAACCATTTAATTAACCATCCCGAAATCAAACACGGTAAAATTCGTATTGCTTTTACACCAGATGAAGAAATCGGCCGAGGCCCAGAACGTTTTGATGTAGAAGCATTTGGCGCAAAATATGCTTATACAATGGATGGTGGCCCACTTGGCGAACTCGAATATGAAAGTTTTAACGCGGCTTCTGCCAAAATCACTTTTAAAGGTAATAGTGTTCACCCTGGTACAGCCAAAAACAAAATGGTTAATGCTGTTAAAATGGCGATGGAATTCGATGCGCGTATTCCAAAAGACGAAGCACCAGAGTACACAGAAGATTACGAAGGCTTTTATCATTTAATCTCCCTAAACGGCGACGTAGAACAAGCCAGATCCTACTATATTATCCGCGACTTCGATCACTTGAAATTTGTGGAAAGAAAAACACATATTGCTAGTATCGCTAAAGAGTTAGAAGAAAAATACGGCGAAGGATCGGTAGAATTAAAACTGAACGATCAATATTACAATATGCGCGAAAAAATCGAACCAGTAAAAGAAATTGTGGATATCGTCAGTGCGGCGATGAGAAATCTAGACATTGAACCGAAAATCAGTCCAATTCGCGGCGGGACAGATGGTGCTCAACTTTCATACAAAGGACTACCAACGCCGAATATTTTTGGTGGAGGAGAGAACTTCCACGGTAAATTTGAATATGTTGCATTAGAAAGTATGGTTAAAGCAACAGAAGTAATCATTGAAGTGGCTCGTTTGTTTGAAGAAAAAGAATAATAAAAAAGTGAGTCTAGTTCATCCTAGACTCACTTTTTCTATGCGCTCATTTACCCTAGCAGCAAATAGTTTAGCTTCGCCGTTTGCTACTAGTAATGTATAGCTTTCTTTATTATTAAGATGTAAAATCAATTTTTTCGTCATGGAAAGGATACTCACTTTTTGTTCTAAACTGTCTATCATTTCATAAGCGAATTTCTTTAGTAAATAGACATCTTCATTTTCTAAGTAAAAAATCAGTGCATTCTCATTCGAAATCCAAAGCCCTGTTAAATCCATCCATTCGTCTTCCATTTCATAAGCAAATGAACCATAAATCAGACTAGTATCCATCCCGAGAAGCTCACGGACACCTGCTTTTGCAATCATCGTTTCATACAAAATTTTTCGCCCCTCTACATACGCATTTTTCGTATTCTAACTATACCACTTACTTCGGATAGACTGCAATGGAGCCATCTTTTATCCGAATTAATTCGACCGGCTTTTGATAAAAATCTTGAAGGACTTCCTCTGTTAAAAGTTTTTCTGTTTTTCCGTGATGAGTTATTTCCCCGTCACGCAGTAAAATGATATTATCGAAGCAGGGAAGAATTTCTTCCGTATGATGCGTAACAAAGAGCATCGTTGGTGATTCAGGAAGTTCTGCAATTTTCTTAATTCTTTCTAACAAACGATTCTTTGCAAATAAATCAAGCCCGTTACAAGGCTCATCTAAAATAAGTAACTTAGGACTGGCCATTAAAGCACGTGCAATTAAAACAATTTGACGCTCACCTTGCGATAAAATTTTATACGGCTTTCCAATAAGTGAGATACCACCACAATCAGTAAGCAGCTTTTTCGCTTGGTCAATCTCCGCAGTAGTGATTTTTTCGTAAATACCAATACTTGCAAATTTTCCACTAAGTACAATTTGCTCGCTTAACTCATAATCTTTCAGCTGATGGTCAAGCGCATTACTAACCCAACCAATCGATTTACGTAACTCCGGCAAAGAGGTCTTCCCAAAAATATGCCCAAGTACTTGAAGATTGCCACTGCTAGGCCAAAGATACCCATTTAAAAGTTGCAACAAAGTTGTTTTTCCAGAACCGTTAAGTCCGAGTATTGCCCAGTTTTCCTTATCATTAACCACCCAATTAATATCCGACAAAATCATTTTATTATCGCGCTTTAAATAAACGTTCTTAAAAGCAAACATCGAATACTCATTTCCATTTTCTACTATTGTACATGAAAATAACGTAAAAAAGGAGCAAATACTAATGAAGCAAGAAGAAATAATAATTGCCGCGCAAAAATGGATGCAGTCTCATTTTGAAAAGGAAACTACTGGACACGACTGGGAACATATTAAACGAGTCTGGCATTTAAGTAAACAAATCCAAGTAACAGAAGGTGGGGACAAATTTGCAATCGAATTAGCAGCATTGTTTCACGACTATAATGATAGCAAACTAACAGAAGACCCATTACAAGCAACTGAAATAATCACAACTTGGCTGAGAGAAAAAGAAATACCTGAAGATGTAATCAGTAAAATCATCCGAATTATCCAAGCAGTTTCTTTTAAAAATGGAAAAAATCCTATCCAAGCTTCTACAATAGAAGAAAAAATAGTTCAAGATGCAGACCGTTTGGATGCAATTGGTGCAATCGGTATAGCTCGAACATTTACTTATGGAGGAGCACACAATAGAGAAATCGCTAATCGAGATCACCCAGAAAATACCACTTTACAACACTTTTACGATAAATTACTCTTAATTCAAACGCAACTAAAAACAAAGACTGGTCGGGAACTTGCAGGAGAAAAACAAAAAATTATGCAGGATTTTATACATGCACTAGAGAAAGAATTAAAAATATAACTTAAAAGGCTTGTATTTAGTATAAAGCTGTTATATAATGATAAAGCTGAATTGATACAAATTGATTCATCAAAAAACATTTTAAAAATAGTTGTTGACGTGATTTGAACTTTATGGTAAGATTTAAAAGTTGCGTTAACAAAGCAACTGACCTTTGAAAACTGAACAAAGAAGAAGACGAAAAGCAATGAGACGTAAAGTCTCACTGGTAATCGCAGGGCAGAAAACAGAAAGCTGTTTTCAACAAAACAAACTAGTAATTTAATTGCTAGCGAAGTCAATTTGACGCAAGGAATCTTATTCACGGTGTTGAATAAGTATTCAAATTCAATTTATATTTTAAAGAGAGTTTGATCCTGGCTCAGGACGAACGCTGGCGGCGTGCCTAATACATGCAAGTCGAACGAACGGAGGAAGAGCTTGCTCTTCCAAAGTTAGTGGCGGACGGGTGAGTAACACGTGGGCAACCTGCCTGTAAGTTGGGGATAACTCCGGGAAACCGGGGCTAATACCGAATGATAGAATGTGGCGCATGCCACGCTTTTGAAAGATGGTTTCGGCTATCGCTTACAGATGGGCCCGCGGTGCATTAGCTAGTTGGTAGGGTAATGGCCTACCAAGGCAACGATGCATAGCCGACCTGAGAGGGTGATCGGCCACACTGGGACTGAGACACGGCCCAGACTCCTACGGGAGGCAGCAGTAGGGAATCTTCCGCAATGGACGAAAGTCTGACGGAGCAACGCCGCGTGTATGAAGAAGGTTTTCGGATCGTAAAGTACTGTTGTTAGAGAAGAACAAGGATAAGAGTAACTGCTTGTCCCTTGACGGTATCTAACCAGAAAGCCACGGCTAACTACGTGCCAGCAGCCGCGGTAATACGTAGGTGGCAAGCGTTGTCCGGATTTATTGGGCGTAAAGCGCGCGCAGGCGGTCTTTTAAGTCTGATGTGAAAGCCCCCGGCTTAACCGGGGAGGGTCATTGGAAACTGGAAGACTGGAGTGCAGAAGAGGAGAGTGGAATTCCACGTGTAGCGGTGAAATGCGTAGATATGTGGAGGAACACCAGTGGCGAAGGCGACTCTCTGGTCTGTAACTGACGCTGAGGCGCGAAAGCGTGGGGAGCAAACAGGATTAGATACCCTGGTAGTCCACGCCGTAAACGATGAGTGCTAAGTGTTAGGGGGTTTCCGCCCCTTAGTGCTGCAGCTAACGCATTAAGCACTCCGCCTGGGGAGTACGACCGCAAGGTTGAAACTCAAAGGAATTGACGGGGGCCCGCACAAGCGGTGGAGCATGTGGTTTAATTCGAAGCAACGCGAAGAACCTTACCAGGTCTTGACATCCTTTGACCACTCTGGAGACAGAGCTTTCCCTTCGGGGACAAAGTGACAGGTGGTGCATGGTTGTCGTCAGCTCGTGTCGTGAGATGTTGGGTTAAGTCCCGCAACGAGCGCAACCCTTGATTTTAGTTGCCAGCATTTAGTTGGGCACTCTAAAGTGACTGCCGGTGCAAGCCGGAGGAAGGTGGGGATGACGTCAAATCATCATGCCCCTTATGACCTGGGCTACACACGTGCTACAATGGATAGTACAAAGGGTCGCGAAGCCGCGAGGTGGAGCTAATCCCATAAAACTATTCTCAGTTCGGATTGTAGGCTGCAACTCGCCTACATGAAGCCGGAATCGCTAGTAATCGTGGATCAGCATGCCACGGTGAATACGTTCCCGGGCCTTGTACACACCGCCCGTCACACCACGAGAGTTTGTAACACCCGAAGTCGGTAGGGTAACCTTTATGGAGCCAGCCGCCGAAGGTGGGACAGATAATTGGGGTGAAGTCGTAACAAGGTAGCCGTATCGGAAGGTGCGGCTGGATCACCTCCTTTCTAAGGAAAAGGAAACCTGTGAGTTTTCGTTCTTCTCTATTTGTTCAGTTTTGAGAGGTTAGTACTTCTCAGTATGTTTGTTCTTTGAAAACTAGATAAGAAAGTTAGTAAAGTTAGCATAGATAATTTATTATTTATGACACAAGTAACCGAGAATCATCTGAAAGTGAATCTTTCATCTGATTGGATGTATCATCGCTGATACGGAAAATCAGAAAAACAACCTTTACTTCGTAGAAGTAAATTGGTTAAGTTAGAAAGGGCGCACGGTGGATGCCTTGGCACTAGGAGCCGAAGAAGGACGGGACTAACACCGATATGCTTTGGGGAGCTGTACGTAAGCGTTGATCCAGAGATTTCCGAATGGGGGAACCCACTATCTTTAGTCGGATAGTATCCTTACGTGAATACATAGCGTGAGGAAGGCAGACCCAGGGAACTGAAACATCTAAGTACCTGGAGGAAGAGAAAGAAAAATCGATTTCCTGAGTAGCGGCGAGCGAAACGGAAAGAGCCCAAACCAAGAAGCTTGCTTCTTGGGGTTGTAGGACACTCTATACGGAGTTACAAAAGAAAGTTATAAATGAAGCGGTCTGGAAAGGCCCGCCAAAGACGGTAACAGCCCGGTAGTTGAAATAGCTTTCCCTCCAGAGTGGATCCTGAGTACGGCGGAACACGTGAAATTCCGTCGGAATCCGGGAGGACCATCTCCCAAGGCTAAATACTCCCTAGTGACCGATAGTGAACCAGTACCGTGAGGGAAAGGTGAAAAGCACCCCGGAAGGGGAGTGAAACAGTTCCTGAAACCGTGTGCCTACAAGTAGTTAGAGCCCGTTAATGGGTGATAGCGTGCCTTTTGTAGAATGAACCGGCGAGTTACGATTTGTTGCAAGGTTAAGCGGAAAAAGCGGAGCCGTAGCGAAAGCGAGTCTGAATAGGGCGCATAAGTAACAGGTCGTAGACCCGAAACCAGGTGATCTACCCATGTCCAGGATGAAGGTAAGGTAATACTTACTGGAGGTCCGAACCCACGCACGTTGAAAAGTGCGGGGATGAGGTGTGGGTAGCGGAGAAATTCCAATCGAACTTGGAGATAGCTGGTTCTCTCCGAAATAGCTTTAGGGCTAGCCTCGAGGTAAAGAGTCATGGAGGTAGAGCACTGTTTGGACTAGGGGCCCTTCTCGGGTTACCGAATTCAGATAAACTCCGAATGCCATGTACTTATACTCGGGAGTCAGACTGCGAGTGATAAGATCCGTAGTCGAAAGGGAAACAGCCCAGACCACCAGTTAAGGTCCCCAAATATATGTTAAGTGGAAAAGGATGTGGGGTTGCTTAGACAACCAGGATGTTGGCTTAGAAGCAGCCACCATTGAAAGAGTGCGTAATAGCTCACTGGTCGAGTGACCCCGCGCCGAAAATGTACCGGGGCTAAACATATTACCGAAACTGTGGATGAACCTCTTTAGAGGTTCGTGGTAGGAGAGCGTTCTAAGGGCGGTGAAGTCAGACCGGAAGGACTGGTGGAGCGCTTAGAAGTGAGAATGCCGGTATGAGTAGCGAAAGAAGGGTGAGAATCCCTTCCACCGAATATCTAAGGTTTCCTGAGGAAGGCTCGTCCGCTCAGGGTTAGTCGGGACCTAAGCCGAGGCCGATAGGCGTAGGCGATGGACAACAGGTAGAGATTCCTGTACCAGTGCTAATTGTTTAACCGATGGGGTGACACAGAAGGATAGGGAATCGCACGAATGGAAATGTGCGTCCAAGCAGTGAGTGTGAGAAGTAGGCAAATCCGCTTCTCGCGAAGCATGAGCTGTGATGGGGAAGGAAATTAAGTACGGAAGTTCCTGATTTCACGCTGTCAAGAAAAGCCTCTAGGAAGAGTAGTACTGCCCGTACCGCAAACCGACACAGGTAGATGAGGAGAGAATCCTAAGGTGAGCGAGAGAACTCTCGTTAAGGAACTCGGCAAAATGACCCCGTAACTTCGGGAGAAGGGGTGCTCTATTAGGGTGCAAGCCCGAGAGAGCCGCAGTGAATAGGCCCAGGCGACTGTTTAGCAAAAACACAGGTCTCTGCAAAACCGTAAGGTGACGTATAGGGGCTGACGCCTGCCCGGTGCTGGAAGGTTAAGAGGAGTGCTTAGCTTCGGCGAAGGTACGAATTGAAGCCCCAGTAAACGGCGGCCGTAACTATAACGGTCCTAAGGTAGCGAAATTCCTTGTCGGGTAAGTTCCGACCCGCACGAAAGGCGCAACGATCTGGGCACTGTCTCAACGAGAGACTCGGTGAAATTATAGTACCTGTGAAGATGCAGGTTACCCGCGACAGGACGGAAAGACCCCGTGGAGCTTTACTGCAACCTGATATGGAATGTTTGTACCGCTTGTACAGGATAGGTAGGAGCCGAAGAGACGTGTGCGCTAGCATACGAGGAGGCAATGGTGGGATACTACCCTGGCTGTATGACCATTCTAACCCGCCACGCTTAGCGCGTGGGGAGACAGTGTCAGGTGGGCAGTTTGACTGGGGCGGTCGCCTCCTAAAGAGTAACGGAGGCGCCCAAAGGTTCCCTCAGAATGGATGGAAATCATTCGCAGAGTGTAAAGGCACAAGGGAGCTTGACTGCGAGACTGACAAGTCGAGCAGGGACGAAAGTCGGGCTTAGTGATCCGGTGGTTCCGCATGGAAGGGCCATCGCTCAACGGATAAAAGCTACCCCGGGGATAACAGGCTTATCTCCCCCAAGAGTCCACATCGACGGGGAGGTTTGGCACCTCGATGTCGGCTCGTCGCATCCTGGGGCTGTAGTCGGTCCCAAGGGTTGGGCTGTTCGCCCATTAAAGCGGCACGCGAGCTGGGTTCAGAACGTCGTGAGACAGTTCGGTCCCTATCCGTCGCGGGCGCAGGAAATTTGAGAGGAGCTGTCCTTAGTACGAGAGGACCGGGATGGACACACCGCTGGTGTACCAGTTGTTCCGCCAGGAGCATCGCTGGGTAGCTATGTGTGGCAGGGATAAACGCTGAAAGCATCTAAGCGTGAAGCCCCCCTCAAGATGAGATTTCCCATTTCTTCGGAAAGTAAGATCCCTGAAAGATGATCAGGTAGATAGGTTTGGAGTGGAAGTGTAGCGATACATGGAGCGGACAAATACTAATCGATCGAGGACTTAACCAAAAAATGAAACGAAGTTACCTAACTGAACCCTTTCTTCTCTAGTTTTGAGAGAGCAATCTTTCAACAATTCAATATTGTCTGGTAGTTATGGCGAGAAGGTCACACCCGTTCCCATCCCGAACACGGTAGTTAAGCTTCTCTGCGCCAATGGTAGTTGGGGGCTTCCCCCTGCGAGAGTAGGTCGCTGCCGGGCAATTTGAAAAGTCCTAATTATTTAGGGCTTTTTTTGTTGAAGTGTTTCTTTTGTCAGCTATCTAAATGGATGTTATATTAGTAAAAGACTCAGTGGAATGTAGTTTTTAGGTGGAGGGGTTATTTTAGTGGATAACGGTATATTTATAGTGGTTACTATTTTTATTGTAAATATTTTGTATGTGACGATTTATACGGTGAGGTTACTTTTAACGATGAAAGGTTATCGTTACTTAGCTGCACTTTCAAGTGTGTTTGAAATGATTATCTATGTAGTTGCCCTTAGTTTGGTTTTGGATAATTTAAATAATATTGCCAATGTTTTAGCGTATGCTGTTGGGTTTGGCGTGGGAATTATCGTCGGTATGAAAATTGAAGAGCGAATTGCTTTAGGTTATATTACAGTGAATGTTATTACGAAAGAATATAATTTAGACTTACCAAATCAAATTCGAGATCTAGGATATGGGGTTACTAGTTGGCTTGCAAGTGGTCGTGATGGTGAACGGATGATGCTTGAAATTTTGACCCAAAGAAAGAATGAGCGGAAATTATATAAACACATTATTGAAATTGATAATGGTGCATTCATTGTTTCCTCTGAGCCAAAACAAATTCACGGTGGTTTTTGGGTTAAACAAGTTCGGAAATGAAGAGAAGCTTACCTATGATGGTAGCTTCTTTTTTTATTTATTTAGTGAAAATGGATACATAATGCTAGTAAAAAGAACAAATATACCCTAAACACGAACGTTAATAAAATGTAACAATTAAATGTTCGATTTTTCGTTGACATTTATCGTACCTATTGTTAGAATGAAGGAGTCGAAAAGAGATTATTAAGGAGTTGATCACGTAATGCCTGCTGTAATTGGTGTCATTATGGGGAGTACCTCAGATTGGGATACAATGAAAAAAGCATGTGATGTATTAGATGAATTAGAAATAGCTTATGAGAAAAAAGTGGTTTCTGCTCATCGTACACCAGATTTAATGTTTCAATATGCAGAACAAGCGCGGGAACGTGGTTTGAAAATTATTATTGCTGGTGCTGGGGGCGCAGCGCATTTGCCAGGTATGGTTGCGGCAAAGACGACTTTGCCTGTTATTGGTGTGCCAATTAAATCAAAAGCGTTGAATGGAATGGATTCATTACTTTCTATTGTGCAGATGCCTGGAGGTGTTCCGGTAGCGACAGTTGCTATTGGAGAAAGTGGTGCTGTAAATGCTGGACTTCTAGCCGCACAAATTTTATCCATAACAGACGATGCAATTACTAACAGATTACAAAAAAGACGTGCTACACTAGAAGAAACAGTTCTAGAAAGTAGTGATTATCTTGGATAAAAAATTTTTACTGACAAATAGTACTATTGGTATCATTGGTGGCGGACAACTTGGTCGTATGCTAGCTCTTGCGGCGAAAGCGATGGGGTATCGTATTATTGTTCTCGATCCTACCGCTGATTGTCCAGCTGCTCAATTAAGTGATGAGCAAATTATCGCTGACTATGATGATAAAGTAGCCTTACGCGAACTTTCCGAAAAAGCAGATGTAGTTACATATGAATTTGAAAATATCGACTATGATGCTTTGAAAATGACGCAAAACTTAGTATCTGTCCCACAAGGATCGGAATTGCTTTCGATTACACAGGATAGGATTTTGGAAAAAGCTTATCTGGAATCAGCTAATATTAACATTGCGCCATATGCGGTTATAGTGGAACAAGATGAAATCGAAAATGAAATTAAAAGTATTGGATATCCTGCTGTTTTAAAAACGGCACAAGGTGGATACGACGGGAAAGGCCAAGTGGTTATTCATGATGCGAGGGATATCGAAACAGCAGCGAGATTATTGCGTTACGGCTCTTGTGTACTAGAAGCTTGGATTCCTTTTGAAAAAGAGATTTCTGTGGTTGTCGCTCGTAATTTAGATGGGCAAATAGAAACTTTTCCAGTTGCAGAAAATGTACATGTAAATAATATTTTGCATACGACTATGGTTCCAGCAGATGTGGCGGCTGACGTTTACGAGGAAGCGGAAGAAATTGCGAGAAAGTTAGCAGAAGTACTTCAATTATGTGGTGTTTTAGCAGTAGAAATGTTTGTGACAAAATCAGGCGCTATTTATGTAAATGAACTTGCCCCAAGACCGCATAACTCCGGACATTTTACAATTGAAGCTTGTTCGATTTCTCAGTTTACGCAGCATATTCGAGCGATTGTTGGATTACCACTCGTAAAACCAGAACTTTTAAAACCCGCCGTAATGATTAATATTTTAGGGCAACATGTTGATGCTGTGAATAAACAAATGGTGAATTATCCACATTGGTTTGTACATTATTATGGCAAAAAAGAAGCGAAAATCAATCGCAAAATGGGACATGTCACTGTGCTGGCTGATGAACCAAAAGCGGTTATACAAGATTTAGAAGAAACGCAAATTTGGAAGTAACTGGAGGAATTTAAAAGAATGTTAGAACGTTATACTCGTAAAGAAATGGGCAACATTTGGACAGAACAAAATCGTTATCAGGCTTGGCTAGAAGTGGAGATTTTGGCTTGTGAAGCTTGGGCAGAGCTTGGTGATATTCCGAAAGAAGACGTTGCGAAGATCCGTGCTAATGCGAAGTTTGATGTGGATCGGATTCATGAGATTGAACTAGAAACGAGACATGATGTTGTGGCATTTACTCGTTCAGTTTCTGAGTCGCTTGGTGCGGAACGTAAATGGGTTCATTATGGCTTAACTTCAACAGACGTAGTGGATACAGCGAATTCTTATTTACTTAAACAAGCGAATGAGATTTTGCGCAAGGATTTGGAAAATTTCATTGCGATTATTGGCGAAAAAGCAAAAGAACATAAATATACTGTAACTATGGGACGTACACATGGTGTTCACGCGGAACCTACTACTTTTGGGTTGAAGCTTGCTCTATGGTACGAGGAAATGAAACGTAACTTAGAACGTTTTAATTTTGCAGCTGATGGTGTGGAATTCGGGAAAATCTCTGGTGCGGTCGGGACGTATGCGAATATTGATCCTTTTGTGGAGTCTTACGTATGTGAAAAATTAGGAACAACTCCTGCGCCGATTTCTACACAAACGTTGCAACGCGATCGCCATGCAGAATATTTGGCAACACTTGCATTAATTGCAACTTCTGTAGAAAAATTTGCGGTAGAAGTACGTGCACTGCAAAAAAGTGAAGTGCGTGAAGTAGAAGAATTCTTTGCAAAAGGACAAAAAGGTTCATCTGCAATGCCGCATAAACGTAATCCAATTGGTTCTGAAAATGTAACTGGATTAGCGCGCGTTATTCGCGGTCATATGGTTACTGCTTATGAAAATGTACCACTTTGGCATGAACGTGATATTTCTCATAGTTCAGCGGAACGAATTATTTTACCAGATTCTACTATTTTATTAGATTATATTTTGAATCGTTTTGGAAATATCGTGAAAAACTTGACGGTGTTCCCAGAAAATATGAAACGCAATATGGACAGAACACTTGGACTTATTTATTCACAGCGTGTATTACTTGCGCTTATTGATAAAGGTTTAGCTCGTGAAGCGGCGTATGATGTCGTGCAACCAAGAGCAATGGAAGCTTGGGAAAAACAAGTACCTTTCCGTGAATTAGTAGAACAAGATGCAATAATTACTGAAAACTTATCTGCGGATGAAATTGCAGATTGCTTTGATTACAACTATCACCTGAAGAATGTCGACTTAATTTTTGATCGTTTAGGATTATAATTACGGGCAGAATACAATCTAACCTCTTTGATATTTATTTTTTCAAAGAGGTTAAGTACTTTATAAGGAGATAAATTATCGTGACTAATGAACTGGTTTATGAAGGTAAGGCAAAACGACTTTTTAAAACAGAAGAAGCTGGTGTCTTGCGTGTTGCTTATAAGGACGATGCGACAGCGCTAAATGGAGTACGAAAGGAATCTTTTGCTGGGAAGGGTGAGCTTAATAACCAAATTACATCGCTTATTTTTTCTCATTTGGCGGAAGCGGGAATAGAGAGTCATTTTATTCGGGCGATTTCGGAAACGGAACAATTGGTGAAAGAGGTATCAATTATTCCACTTGAAGTGGTTGTTCGTAATGTGATGGCTGGGAGTCTTGCGAAACGGCTTGGAAAAGAAGAAGGCGAGCCAATTCCGAATGCGATAGTAGAATTTTACTATAAAGATGATGCGCTAGATGACCCGTTTATTAATGATGACCATGTGCTTTATTTAGAGGTTGCGACAACGAGTGAGATGGATACGATTCGTCAGGCGGCTCGTTCGATTAATAAGGTGCTACAAGAATTATTCAATCAAATGAATATTACGCTGATCGATTTTAAATTAGAATTTGGTCGGGACGCGGCTGGAGAAATTTTGCTAGCAGATGAGATTTCGCCTGATACATGTAGACTTTGGGACAAGGAAACAAATCAAAAGCTCGATAAGGATGTCTTTCGTCGGAATATTGGCAATTTAACAGATGTGTATACAGAAGTATTGAATAGATTAAAGCAAGTTCAAAACTAGGAGGCCACAAAATGTATAATGTCAAAGTTTATGTCACTTTAAAGAAAAGCGTATTAGATCCGCAAGGGG